>CAYSYN010000123.1:0-1500 GCA_964435445.1 uncultured Candidatus Saccharibacteria bacterium | reverse complement strand
TTACAAAAACTGCAAATTTTTGCCGATGTTAAATATCCGCATTTTTCACAAGGAGCATGCTTCTCTTCCTCTGGAAAAAGATTAAGTTTCTTTTTTCTTTTAAGAAATCCTTTATAAAAATTTAAAATTGAGGATGGCATTTCATTTTCTATTTCATTAATAATTTTTTTAAAAAAAACATAAGTTCCTCCGCGCAAAGGACATCTTTCAGAAAGATAAGGCAAATTTAAAATTTTACAAAAAAGTTCTGTTTCTCGCTCAAAGGTTAAACAAAGAGGTTTGACTCTTTTTTTAAGAGAATTTTTTTCTTTTAGAACTGGCGATTGTCTTTTTAAAAAATCTTCTTTCCAAAAAATTAAAGATGAAAGCAAAGATCCTGCTTCATCATTTAAGGTATGCCCGGTGCACAAAACATCAAATTCTTTTGCTTCTCTGTTTAGAATATATCTTTTGATCATTCCACAAACTGCACAAATTTCTTTTTTTGAAACTTTTGAGCAAATTTTTATATCTGCTCCAATTTCTTTTTTTAAATCAAAAACATAAAGAGGAAGTTTTTCTTTTTTTGCAAACTCCTCCACTACTTTTTGAGATTTTTCTGAATAGTTATTTTCTTTAATCTGACAGTTTACATGAAAAAGAGAAACTTTATATCCAAGATCTTTTAGAGCTTTAGCTAAAGCAGTGCTGTCTTTTCCACCAGAAATTGCTACTGCAACTTTATCTTTTTTTGAAAACATTCTAAATCTTTCAATTGTTTCTTTAACTCTTTTTTTAAAAAAATCTAAAAAACACTCAGGGCAAAGTTTTAAATTAAAAGATCGCAAAATTACTCCTTCTTTCAACTTTTGACACCTACGACAACGAATTTTAACAAAATTTAAATTCATTATATTTTATTTTTTATATTAAAATTTATTAATAATATAAAAAATGCTTTTAAAATTGTATTATGGAGCTTGAGAAAATGATACAAAAAGCTAACACAGCATATAAGGAAGTAATGGCTAAAAAAGAAGACAAGAAAAAATATGGAAGGTGGATTGTCGCTTATCAAATAATTCCCACTCCCTCAAAGGTTCCTTCAATAGATGAGCTAAAAGAAATCCTTAAAAAAGCAGAAACAGGAAGAAAAGGATTTCCATTTGGATATATAAATGAAAGTAAAATAAAAGAAAAAAGAAATTCTATAGAATTATTCCTAAATGAACATAAAACTTATTTGTATGCAGAAAATAAAGGCTTTTTTTATTATACCCGTACCATTATCGAGGATGAAATTAAAAATGAAAAAGTTTTAGATTTAAAAACTCCTTTCACAGATATAAAAGAAGGAATTATTCATGCATTAAATTTTGCAAAAGAGTTCAAAAATAGAGGAAACAGTGCGGAAAGAATAGAGTTTTATTGTAAATATGAAAGACTAAAAGGAAGAACTCTAATATGGGATCACCGACAAGTAAAAGAAAGTTCCTGTCATATAGATGAATGGAAAAATAA
>CAYSYN010000122.1:0-1512 GCA_964435445.1 uncultured Candidatus Saccharibacteria bacterium | reverse complement strand
TTTTTTTATTCTACTTTCTTCAATTGATTTTGTATCTAATAAAAATCTACCAATTAAGGTAGACTTGCCGTGATCTTTTTCACCGATTAAAACAATTGGAATTTCTAACATAAAAGTTGAAATTTCCAAATTACAAATTCCAAATTACAATTAAATTTCAATATCCAATGATTAAAATTATTTGGTTTTCTCTATGATGGAAGAAAAAATCTTTTTTAACTCTATGGCTTCTTTTCGAAGTTCTTTTCCTTCTTTTTCGTACTTTTTATTGTTAGTTTCTATAATCAATCTTAACCAATAAGCAGATTCTTTTGCTTCTTTTCGACAAATTTTTATCCTCATTTTAAAATCTTTTTTACTAAAAGCTTCATTTGCTTCAATATAGTTTGCCCCCACAGAACCAGAAGATCTTATCAATTGTTTTACTTGTTCAATATTACTAATTGTTCTCGGCAATTTCTTGCAAAAAATAGCCACTCTCTTTGCGAATTGATATGTTCTTTCTTCTAAATCATATTTAGGATTTGAGGTTTCGCTCATTGAAACTTAATTGGAATTTGGTACTTGAAATTTGGAATTTTCACATATAGCCGAGTTCTCTCAGTCTTTGCATCACATACTCTTTTTCTTTTTCAAAGGCCCTGCCTGCTCTCTCTGGAATTTTACTTTTCTTTAATTCTTCAATAATTTCATCTACAGTTTTAGCGTCAGAAGGAATGGGAACTGTAACTTCCTTGTAACCTAAAGAGCGATATCTTTTTCCATTCTTTGCAAAATAAAGAGGGTTTACTGGAATATTTCTTTCTTTGATATACATCCAAACATCAAGTTCTGTCCAATGAAGTAGAGGGTGAACTCTAACATGGGAAGCTTCTTTAAAATCTGAAAAATAGTGAAAAATTTCTGGGGGCTGGTTTTTAAAATCCCATTTGAAATCTTTAGTTCTGGGCGAAAAGTATCTTTCTTTCGCCCTAATTCCATGTTCATCTCTTCTAATAGAAACAATTAATGCATCAATTTTTTCTTCTTCAATGAATTTTTTAAGAGCTTTTGCTTTATTTAATCCTTCTGTCGTTCCTGAAATTTCATCTTTTTCATGCTTTACTGGAACTCTAACTAGATTTACATTCCATTCTTTCTTGACTTTGTCCATAAATTGATAAGTTTCTTCAAAATCGTGGCCTGAATCCAAATGAACTGCTACAAATGGAATTCTTCCGAAAAATGCTCTCTTAATCAAATATAAACAAGTAGTGGAATCTTTTCCCCCACTCCACAAAACAGCTATATTTTTGAATTTAGCCTTTGCTTCCCTTAGAATAAAAATACTCTCTTGTTCTAATCTTTGAAGTTGGGAATTCATAGTTTTAATTTCAATTTGAATTTTACCAAATTTTTTTCTCTTTTACAAAAAATGATAAAATAGAAGCAGAAAAAAAATGAAAATTTTAATCACTGGTTCTAATGGTTATTTAGGAAAGGTTCTCGTTAACTTTTTTCTCCAAAAGGGAT
>CAYSYN010000121.1:0-1536 GCA_964435445.1 uncultured Candidatus Saccharibacteria bacterium | reverse complement strand
AATGGCTACCCTTTGTTGTTGTCCTCCAGAAAGTTCAGAGGGATATCTTTTTGCCAAATTTAAAATTCCAAATTGCTCCAATAAAGTCTTTGCTTTCTCAACACTTATTTGGGGAATTAATCCTCCAAAAATATTAGGTAACAAAACGTTATCCAAGACATTTAAGGTGGGAATTAAATTAAAATTTTGAAAAATTAAACCTATTTCTAATCTCCGATATATTGTAAGATCTTGTTTTGTTAAATTAGCCAAATCTCTATCATTAACAATTACTCTTCCTTGGGTAGGCTTTTGTAAACCAGCAATAGAAAAAAGTAAAGTGGACTTTCCACAACCTGAAGGCCCAAAAAAGATTATATACTCTCCAGAATATATCTCCAAATTAACATTTCTTAAAGCAAAAACCTCATTTTGCTTTCCTAAATTATAAATTACAGATAAATTTTCAATTTTGATTAATGGTTTCATTTTAAAATCTTAAATTCTTTAACCAGCCAAATGTTTTTTCAAACTGAGATATCATTATTTGAACAATTGTCTTTCTTTTTTGAGGAGTATACAAAGAATAGTTTTTAGAAAGAGTGGTATTTCCTGAAGAATCAATAGATTCTACCTTAAACAAATATACCCTTCCTGGTTTTAATCTTGGTAAAACAACAATGTGTCTTAAGGTTAAGTCTTTATCTAAAGGTGTCTTTTTTACCAAATTTTCTTGCCATTTTATTCCCTCAAGATAATACACCCTAGAACTAGAGAGTTCATCTGTTTCCCAACTAATAATTGTCTGAATAGAAGTGCCTCGGGGAGAAATAGCAGAAGCTGTCTTTACATTAAAAATTTTTGGTGCTCTCTTATCTTTACCAGTAGAAAAGCTAATCTTGGGAGAAAAAGTTTCATTTCCCTTTTCATCTTTGGCAAAAATTTGCAAAGAATATTCTGTATTGGCTGAAAGGCCAGAAAGAGAAATTTGGTGATCTCTCAAAAAAGAGTTATCTTCAATTTCTTTTTCAATATTTCTTTTAATATCTTTGTATTTAATCTTTGTTTTAGCTGGTAAATTAGTTTTAAAGGTCACCAAAACTTCATTTTCCTTTTTTGGTTTTATTGAAATATCTGAAATTTCCAATTTTAAACTCAAGGTCACAAAAGTTTTATCTTCACTTTTTGCAATAGGACCTACCAATGATTTTGATCTTACTTGAAAGTGATAAATGGTATTTGGCTTTAAATTTTCAATTAAGACTTCGTGAGAGGTTACCAATTCATCAGGATTTCCAACAATCATTGTATAAGGTTCTCTTTTTTGAGGGTTGTAATCTTTTTCCTCTGCAATAGCTACTAAAGAATTTGATTTTTTATCAGTTGTCCAACTAATTTTGGCAAAATCTGTGCCTACTCTCACTTTAGGATAAAGACCTGTAATTAAAGGAGGTTTTACAATTTTTTCTGCCATTTCTGAAACCGCAGTCAAAAAGGTATTTTCATTAACATTTTCCAAATAAGGATTTTGGGTTAAAGTAGCAATAATTTTTTCTA
>CAYSYN010000120.1:0-1540 GCA_964435445.1 uncultured Candidatus Saccharibacteria bacterium | reverse complement strand
AAGAATTGAAGAAAAGAGAGATTTTAACTTTTCTTTCTGGAAAATACGATAGGGGGTACGCTTTAATTTTTATTCAAGCTGGAGCAGGAGGGAAAGATAGTCAAGATTGGGCTGCTATCCTTTTGAGAATGTATCAAAAGTATTGTGAAAGAAAAGGATTTGAAGGAGAAATTTTAGATATAGATTATGGAGAGCCAGGACCAGAAGGAAGAATAGGAATTAAATCAGCTACTTTGGAAGTTAAAGGTCCTTTTGCTTTCGGTCTCTTAAAAAGAGAATCAGGGGTTCACAGATTAGTAAGAATTTCTCCCTTTTCTGCCAAGGGATTAAGACACACTTCTTTTGCTTTAGTTTCTGTTTTGCCTAAAATTCCAGAACCAGATATCAAAATTTCCCCAAAAGATTTAAAAATTGAGACGTTCAAAGCTTCAGGCCCTGGAGGACAATATGTTAACAAAAGAATGACAGCTGTAAGAATTGTCCATTTGCCCACAAAAATCACTGTTACTTGTCAGAGTGAAAGATCTTTAGCTCAAAACAAAAGAAAGGCCTTGGAAATTTTAAGAACAAAACTTTATCAATATTTTAAAGAGAAAAAAGAAAAAGAAATGGGAAAAATGAAAGGAAAAAGAGTTTCTATTGAATTTGGAAGACAAATTCGATCTTACGTTCTTCACCCTTACAAATTGGTAAAAGATTTAAGAACAAAAGTAGAAACTACTCAGGTAGAAGATGTCTTAGATGGAAAAATAGATGAATTTATCGAGGCGGAAATCAAATTATGATAAAATTTGAAAAAGTTACCAAAATTTACAAGACCAAAACAGGAAGGGAAATTTTAGCTTTAGATGATGTTTCTTTTGAGATAAAAAAAGGCGAAATGGTTTTAATTTGTGGAAAATCCGGAGCAGGAAAGACAACCGTTTTAAAATTAATTTTTGGCGAAGAAAAGCCCACTTTGGGGAAGGTTTTTTTTGAAGGAGAAGAAGTTTCTCAAATGGACAGGGAAGAATTATCTAAACTGAGAAGAAAAATTGGGATTGTTTTTCAAGATTACAAGCTTTTAAAACAAAAAAATTGTTTTGAAAACTTAAGTTTTGTCATGGAAACAACGGGATTTACTGACGAAGAAATAAAAAGAGATGTGCCAAAAGTTTTAGAGTTGGTGGGTCTGGAAGAAAAAATAGAAAATTTTCCCCAAGAATTATCGGCTGGAGAAAAACAAAGATTAGCCATTGCCAGAGCTTTGATTCATAGGCCAAAAGTTATTTTAGCTGATGAACCAACAGGAAACTTGGACATTTACAATACCCTTGAAATTCTAAAAATTTTTCAAAAAATTAATGAAATGGGAACAACCGTCGTCTTAGCTACTCATGACAAAGAGGTTGTCAATTTCTTAAAAAAGAGAATTATTCTTTTAGATGAAGGAAGGGTTTTAAGAGATGAGAAGGCAAAAGACATTTTCTTTTAAAATGATTTTACTTTTAAAAAGGGGAATAAAATCTACTTTCAAACTTTTGCAAAGGAATTTTTGGAT
>CAYSYN010000119.1:0-1543 GCA_964435445.1 uncultured Candidatus Saccharibacteria bacterium | reverse complement strand
AAACCACGAGTTCTTAAATAAAAAAGTTCTTCTTCTGAAATTTTCCCAATTGAGGCTTCATGAGAAAGCTTTGCTTTTTTACTTTCTGAAATCAACTCTGGCACAAAATCCATTCTTGATTTCTCATCTAAGATTAAACCTTGACATTCAAGATGTCCTTTTGATGGAGCTTTTGCAAAAAGTCGAGAAAGGGTTTTTATTTTACTCCCTTTATCTCCAACAATCTTTATTTTAATTGTTCCTTGAGCTCCTTTTTTTTCTAAAAAGCCCTCTTCTTCAAGCTCAACTTCTCCTTTCTCAGCTTTAATAGCGGTTCTCAAATCAAATTTACTTTTCTCAAAAGAAAAAATTTTTGTTTTTAAAAAAAGCTTTTTTGGAGAGGAAAAATTTTTATAAAAATAATTAAGTTCTGCTTCTTTTTCTAAAAAGAATTCATAAAAAGGGAAAACTTTGTCTTCTTTTCCCCAGTAATGAAAATGTTCATAATCAAGAATGGCTCCTTTTTTAAGCAAAACTTTTCCCTTTGCTTGATGAAAGACTGAAAGATTCTTTTTTTGGACAAGGCAGGTACTTTTTATTTTTATTTTTTTTCCTTGCTCAACTACTAAAAGATTTTCTAAATTTTGAGAAATTTTTTTGGTGCAAGCAATAATACAGCCCAAAAAAGGTTCAGAAAGAGATTCTTTTACCCACAAAAAATATCCTCCTTTTGGTTTCTTTTGGTAGTATTTTCTTGTCCACAAAAATTTTTCCCAAGCAACAGAACTTGGCAACAAAACAAAGCCTTTCCCCTTTTCAATTTTTTCAATTTCATTATCTTTTTGAAAAAAATGAATTTTTTTCATTTCTTTCTTTTACATCTTTCACATTTTCTATAACCAAATCTTTTAATTGTTGAAAGGACTTTTTTGTAATTTCTTTCAGAGCAGATTATTTTCCCATCCACCATTACATTTACTAAATTTGGTTTTAAAAAATTTAAAATTTCTCCTTGATGAGTAATCAACAAAAGACTTACTCCTTTTTGATGAAGTTTTTTCATTTTTTCTGCCACAAATTTCAGCATTTCCATATCTAAACCTGAATCTATCTCATCAAAAATAACAAGTTCAGGGTTTAAATGAAAAATTTGCAAAAGCTCTGAAAGCTTTTTTTCTCCTCCTGAAAATCCTACATTTAATTCTCTGTCAAGAAGATCTTCTCTTTCAAAATGAAAAATCTTTTGTGGGGAAATTCTTTTAAGTAAAGCTTTAAGAGTTATTCCCTCAATTGATGGAGGTGTTTGCCAACAAAGAGCAATTCCAAATTTTGCTCTTTTTTCTGGAGAAAATCTTGTAATATTTTTTCCTTTAAAAAAAATTTCTCCCTCTACAACTTTATATTTTGGATTTCCTAAAATTGTTTGCGCCAAGACTGACTTCCCTGCACCATTTGGTCCTAAAAGAGCTTGAATTTCCTTTTTTTTAACAAAAATGTTAACCCCTTTTAAAATTTCTTTTTTTTGATAGTTTACTTTTAAATTTCTAATTTCAAGTAAAAAGCC
>CAYSYN010000118.1:0-1550 GCA_964435445.1 uncultured Candidatus Saccharibacteria bacterium | reverse complement strand
TTATGAGAAAGAAAAAATTAAAAATTGGTCAAATTTCACCTTTAAATTTGCCCGTTCCTCCCAAAAAATACGGAGGGACAGAAAGAATCGTTTTTTGGCTTTGTGAAGAGTTAACGAAAATGGGACACGAAGTTTTTTTGTTTGGAACGGGAGATTCTAAGGTTTCTTGCCATCTTATTCCTTCTGTAAAAAAATCTTTATGGATAGCAAAGCCAAAAGAAGCCACTCCTTATTATGCCTATCATATGGCTCAAATCGCAAAGAAAACAAAAGAGTTAAAATTGGATATTTTACACGACCATTTAGGTCCTTGGAGCTTAACTCTTTATGGACAAGTTAAAGTACCAATTGTTCATACTTTACACATTCCTTTCAAAACAAAAGACAGAATTTGGGCATACAAAACATTAAAAGCAAAATTAGTTTCCATTTCTTTAGCTCAAAGAAGACCAGCCCCAAATTTAAATTATGTTGCCAATATTTACAATGGCATCGATATTTCAAAATTTCCTTTCAATAAAAAACCAAAAGATTATTTCATCTGGGTAGGAGAACTTTCACCCAGAAAAGGAATCTATGAAGTAATAAAAATTGCCAAAATGGCAAAAATAAAATTGAAGATAGCAGGGAGAATTCCTCCTCCCAGGCAAAAAAAAGACCATGAATTTTTCGAAAAATATGTAAAAAAAGAATTGAACAAAAATAAGGTAGAATATCTGGGGGAATTATCCCAGAAAAAATTAGCGTTTTATTATAGAAATGCCAAAGCCCTTTTGTATCCTTTACAATGGGAAGAACCTTTTGGCTTGGTAATGGTAGAAGCTATGGCTTGCGGAACTCCTGTTGTTGCTTTCAAAAGGGGATCTGTGCCAGAAGTGGTTAAAAACAATTTGACAGGGTTTGTCATTAAGCCTTTTAAGAAAGAAAGACAAAACTTTGAAGATTTTGTTGAAGCTATTTCCAAAATTGAAAAAATAAGAAGGGAAGATTGTAGAGAGTGGGTAGAAAAAAATTTCACAAAAGAAAAGATGGCTAAAGAATATGAAAAACTTTTCTTTAAAATCTTGGGATGAAATTTATTCAAGAGAAAGGGAAATAGGAAAAGAACATCCAGATTTAAAAAAAATAGCTAAAATTTTCAAAAGAGAGAAAGTCAAAAAAATTTTAGATTTAGGATGCGGAAAAGGAAGAAATTTGATTTTTTTGGCAAAAAAGGGGTTTAAAATGTATGGAATAGATTATTCCAAAGTAGGTTTGAAAATCTTGAAGGAAAATTTAAAAAAAGAAAAATTAAAAGCTAATTTAAAACTTGGCAACATTTTCAAAAAATTGCCCTACAGAAAGAATTTTTTTGATGCTTTAATTTCAATAAGAGTTATTCACCATCAAAAAATTGAAAAAATAAGAAAATTAATTAAAGAAATTGAAAGGATTTTGAAACCTGGAGGATTAATATTTGTCACTTGCTTGGGAAGAGAAAAGATTCCAAAAGAGAGAAAAAAAGATTTAAAATTTGTTGATAAGAGAACTTATTTTATTTTGAGAGGACC
>CAYSYN010000117.1:0-1567 GCA_964435445.1 uncultured Candidatus Saccharibacteria bacterium | reverse complement strand
ACAATTGGAGAGCGTACGAAGAAGATTTCTACTATTTGCTTGAGAACTACGCTAAAATGCTCCTGAAAGCCTTAACAATTAATGATATTAAAGGACAGAAGGCAGAACATTGTTATTACTGTCTCTGCCGAAATTTCTGTCCGTATTATTAATTTTTTATTTTTATCATTTTATTGTTACAGGATGATGATGGACGATGAAAAATTTCAAAAAATTTGTTAGGTCAAGGTCCGAAATCGCTTTTGAAACAGATGAGTTCTTTCTTCGTAATCGGTCATATTTCAAGAGAGAAATAGCGACATTATTTTATGAGACGTTTCCGTACTCAGATATTGCTTATCATATTTCTCTTGACGGCTTTCCAAACATCTACGTGATTGATTTAGAAGATTACCGAAAATCGTCTTTGGAAAAAATTCTGAAAGTTTTGAAAGAAGATGGTCAAGATGAGCCTTTAATCTGTACGTCAGGACATTCGGGATATCATTTATTCTACCGTGCGGACGACGTTTGGTTTGACGAAATGTATCGGTACAGCAAACGGCTAATGAAAAAGACTAAGACAAGCATAGACTTGAGCATATATCATCCAAATCATTTGATAAGAGGAATTTATTCAATTAATCTTAAGTTCAAGTCTTGTCCCAAGTTCTTAAAGATCTTTAAGTACTCAATTCCGATTGATTCTAATTTCAGTCCAGTTCCTTTCGATGATGAAATATTTAATTTGTCGGATTGGTCAAAATTCACATACTTCGAGGATCAGGAGCCTAAGGATCAAGTCGATGTAACTATCGCTAAAAGATATAGCCGAAATCGGTCTCAAGAAGTCCATCACGATGTTATGGAACAGAGATCAAGAGATGTGAACAAGATAAAAGAAGACATTAAAATGATAATGGAGATAGGCGTTGAGCAGGGTTTGAGGCATGACGCTTTATTTTCAATCATAACGACGCTCAAAGCGATGGGATTGAACAAAAATGAAGTCATCCAAAAAGTGCTTGAATTCAACAGAAGATGCAGACCACCCGAAGCGAAGTCTGTAGTGATTTTACAAGTAGACCAGATTTGGAGAAAGAATTATGCTCCACCTTCATTGAATTGGTTAAAAGAAAGAGGATTAATATTATTGTAATTTGACTAAAGAAAGAGGTGTCATTGAAACGATAATAATAATTAGATTAAAATGTATGAACTGTCATAAGGAGTTTTATTTCGATAATGTGAAAGATTATAAAAAATTCATAGAAAAAAACTATAAAGGATTTTCAGAAGAATATAACCATTCTCTCTATTTTTGTCCGAATTGTGGAATTCCTGCAGTTCTAACTATGAAAGTTAAAATTATAGATGATGTTGTATGAGTGCAATAAATTATTATAAGAAAACTTTTGAGTATTTCAATCCGATTTTAGAGTGTATCAAGCTAAGACTGATAATTTCAGGAAGCGACGATGTTATGATAGCAAGGAGTTACGTGTTAGAGAAATTAGAACGTATCATCGTCGGTATCCCGTTGACTTTAGATGTTGAAAAACAAGTGAAGTTCACAATATTACGAATA
>CAYSYN010000116.1:0-1568 GCA_964435445.1 uncultured Candidatus Saccharibacteria bacterium | reverse complement strand
ATTTTGCCAAAATCAGAACAAATTCCAAACGAATTTTACAGACCAGGACAAAGATTAAAGGCTTTTGTTTTGAAAGTAGAAAAGACGCCAAAAGGCCCAGAAATCATTCTTTCAAGATCCTATCCTAAATTTGTTTCCAAACTTTTTGAATTGGAAGTGCCAGAAATTGCTCAAGGTCAAGTAGAAATAAAATCGATTGCCAGAGAACCAGGTTCAAGGACAAAAATTGCTGTTTTTTCCAAAGCTGAAGGAGTAGACGCTATAGGAGCTTGCGTGGGCCAAAGAGGGACAAGAGTTCAAGCTATCATTACAGAACTCGGGGGAGAAAAAATAGACATTATTGAATATTCAGAAGATCCCGCAAAATACATTGCCAATAGTTTATCACCCGCTAAAGTTTTGGAAGTTAAAATTTTGCCCAAAAATAAAGCTTTAGCCATCGTTCCCGACAATCAATTATCTTTGGCCATAGGTAAAGATGGTCAGAATGTAAGATTGGCTGCCAAACTAACAAACTGGAAAATAGACGTCAAATCAGAAAGCCAAGTGGAAAAGGAAGAAACTTCTAATGAAAGTTCTTCCTCTTAGAGCTCTTTTTAGAACTTAAAATAATGATTTTAGGAAAAATTTTCAAAACAAAACGTCCTTTTGTGGGTATGGTTCATTTTCCCCCTCTTTTAGGTTATGGAGATTTTCCTGGATTAAAAACTTGCTTTCAAAAATCTTTAAAAGATGCAAAAACTTTAGAGAAAGCAGGAGTTGATGGAATTATTTTTGAAAACAATTATGACATTCCCCACAAAGAATTTGTTGGTCCAGAGACAACAGCTTCAATGACGTTCCTAGTGTCTGAAATTTCCAAAGAAATCAAAATTCCCTTTGGAATCAATGTTTTATGGAACGATTTTAAAGCTTCTTTATCTATTGCTAAAATTACTGGAGCTTCCTTTGTAAGAATTCCAGTTTTTGTTGATGATGTTGAAACTCAATACGGGAAAATTTTTGCCAGACCAAAAGAAATTTTAAATTTTAGAAAGAAAATAGAAGCTGAAGAAATTGCTCTTTTTGTTGATGTTCAAGTAAAACATGCAAAAATGCTAAAAGAGAGAGATATTGAAGAATCTGTTAAAGAAGCTATAAAATACAAAGCAGATGCTATCATTGTTACTGGAGAATGGACAGGGAAAGCTCCTTCTCTTGAAAAACTAAAAAGAGCAAAAATAGCTGCAAAAGAAAAAGTGCCTGTTTTAATTGGAAGCGGAATAAATTTGAAAAATCTAGAAAAACTTTTACCATTTGCTGACGGAGTGATAGTAGGGACAGCTTTAAAAGAAGGGAAAATTTCAAAAAAACTAGTCAATTTAAAACCTTGGCAAGCTAGAATAAGCTTTGAGAAAACGAAAAAATTAGTCGATAAATTCAGGGAATTGAAAAGTCAAGAATAATTCATTAAAATATATTTATGCCTATTCTAATTCCAACGGTCATTGAAAAAACAGCTCACGGTGAAAGGGCTTACGATATTTATTCAAGGTTGCTAAAAGAAAGGATCATTTTTTTGGGGGGAC
>CAYSYN010000115.1:0-1607 GCA_964435445.1 uncultured Candidatus Saccharibacteria bacterium | reverse complement strand
GATTTAAATTTGTCCTCTCATTTATTTCGAAATCTAAAATTTCAAGTTGAGGGAAAGATATTTTCTTCCAGGCTTTTTGTTTTAATCTCTTTTCTTCCTCTCTTCCCACTTTATATTCAATTTCTTTCACCCCTGGCTCAAGAGATTTTAGAATTTTAAAAATCGTTTGATGATACTTTTGTTCTAACCACTCTTTGACAAAGGAATTTGGAGCAGAAATGACCACTTTTCCTCTTTCAAAAAAAGAAATTTGGGTATCTTTAAACCAAGTAACAAAATTAGCAGGAGAAATCATCAATTGAATTTGGGCTAAGGTTGCTTGCCAGAGCTCTTCAGCCTTCATAGGAAATTATAATTTTTTGAAAAAAAGAGTTCAACCCCGAAAAAACATGAAGTTTTGTTGAAATTTTGTGGAAATTTTGTGGATTGAAAGAGAAATCTTAAAATATTAAAATTTTGAGATGGGTATCGGTTATAGACCTAAAAAAAGAAAAAGGAAAAGAACCCACGGATTTTTAAAGAGAGACAAAAAGATTTTAAAAAGGAGAAGAAAAAAGGGGAGATGGAAACTAACACCTTAAAATTTTCCAGTTTAAAAAGAAAAGAATTTCGAGAGGTTTTGAAAAGAGGGAAAAATTTGAAAGAAGGTTTTTTAGTTCTAAAATGGAAAAAAAACAAAGAAAAAAAGATAAGGTTTGGAGTTTTAATGTCTACGAAATTTTCAAAAAAAGCCGTTTTAAGGAATAAAGCAAAAAGAAGAATAAAAGAGATTGTAAGAGCTAATTTGAAAAATTTTTTACAAGGATATGATTTAATTTTCATTCCCTTAAGAGGTTTGAAAACAGATTTTGAAACCTTAAAAAAGAAAATAAATAAATTTTTTAAAAAAACAAAAATTTTAAAAAAATGAATTTCTTATCTTTTATTTACCGAGCAATTTTTTATGAGCCAATACTATTTCTGTTTTTTTTCTTTTTCTTCAGTTTAGAAGATCTAGGGCTTGCCATTATTTTACTTGCTTTTTTGATCCGGTTAATTTTTCTTCCTCTTTCTGTTCGCGTCATTAAAAACGAGAAAAGGGTAGAAGAAATTCAACTTCAAATTTCAGAAATAGAAAAAAAATACAAAGAAGATCCAAAGAAAAAAACCTTAGAGATTCTTTCTCTTTACAAAAAAGAAGGTTTTAATCCCCTCTTTAGTTTTTTGCTTTTAATTTTTCAATTTCCTGTTTTATACTCTGTCTATCAGATTTTAAAACAACCTCAGATCTTTTCTTCAGCCACTTTTTTAAATTTTATTGATCTTACAAAACCAAATCTTCTTTTTCCTGCAATAGCTGGAGGATTACAAGTTTTTCAAATTTTGAGAAAAAAGAACCCATCTCATTTTTTCGCTCTTTTTTCCGTTTTCTTTTTAATTTTTGTTTTAACTAAACTTCCCGCAGCTGTTTCTCTTTATGTTTTAGCCAATTTTCTTTTTGGCATTCTAGAAAGATTTTTGGTATTAAAGAAGATATGATAGATTTAGAAAGAGCAAAAGAAGAGGCCATTAAATTTTTCCAAAAATTAAAAGTAGAACCCCATCTTAAGAAAGCGGAAAAAAAGGAC
>CAYSYN010000114.1:0-1613 GCA_964435445.1 uncultured Candidatus Saccharibacteria bacterium | reverse complement strand
AGTAGGAGTTTTTTCTTTACCTTATGCTTTTTTAAAGTTCGGTCCTTTAGTTTCTGTTTTTTATTTATTTTTGGTTTTTATTTTAGCATTATTTTCTCATCTTTTTTTTGCAGAGATTATTTTAAGGACTCCAAAAAAAGTGAGAATTCCAGGATATGCTGAAATTTATCTTGGGAAAAAAGCAAAAAATTTTCTTTTATTTTTAAACTTTTTAAACTGCCCTTTGCTTCTTTCTTGTTATTTAATTTTTGGAGCAAACTTTCTTTCCTTCCTTTTGGGGAAAAGTTATTTTATTTGTTTAATAATTTTATGGTTTTTTTTAAATGGAATTTTAATTTTAGGATTTCGCCCAATCGCCTATTTTGAGCTTTTTATGGTTCTTTTTTTTGGGATTTTGTTAATATCTTTTATTTTTATTTCTCTCCCAAAATTTAATTTTTCTAATTTAAAGGGATTACATTTAGAAAATATTTTCTTTCCTTATGGAATTTTCCTTTTTTCTCTTTTGGGAACCGCAGGAATTCCCTTGGTAGTTGAAAGTTTAAAAGACGAAAAAAAAGAAATTAAAAAAGTAATCTTTTGGGGAACTTTTTTACCTTTTTTGTTTTACATAATTTTTTCTCTTATTGTAGTTGGGATTTGCGGAAAAGAAACTTCAGAAGAAAGTTTGTTTTCTTTAGCTCAAAAAATAGGAAAAAAAGGAGTTCTTTTAGGATGTCTTTTTGGAATTCTTTCTTCAATTACTTCTTATGTTGCAATTGGAAGGTATTTTGAGGAGCTTTTAGTTTTTGATGTTAAATTAAAAAAAAAGATGGCGCTTTTTTTGGTTATTTTTCTTTCCTTGGCGGTTTTCCTTTTTAATAAAAAAAGTTTTATTTTTTTAATTTCTTTGATTGGAGGAATATTTGCAAGTATTGAGAATATTTTTTTGGTTTTTATTTTTAAAAAAGCCCGCAAAAAAGGAAAAAGACAACCTGAGTTTGAAATAAAAAATCCTTCAATTTTGGCTTATATTTTGCTTTTTTCTTTTCTTTTAGGACTTCTTTTTGAGATAAAAAACCTTTTGGCTAAAATATAAATTTATGTTGCAGTCTCAGCTTTTTTCAAAAACAAAAAAAGATATAAAAAAAAATCTTTCGCGAGGACTTTATTTTTTGCTTAAAGGAGATTTTATTGAAGAGGTAGCAAGTGGAATTTATACCTTTTTACCTCTTGGGTATTTGGTTTTAAAAAAAATAGAAAACTTAATTAGAGAGGAGATGTTAAACTTAGGAGCTCAAGAAATTTTTATGCCAGCGCTCCAACCAAAAAGCTTATGGGAAAAGACAGAACGCTGGGAAAAAATTGACCCTCCTCTTTTTAAACTCAAAGATCGTCATCAAAAAGAACTTTGTCTTGCTCCCACTCATGAAGAATTAATTACTTTCCATGCTAAAAAAAGAATCTCTTCTTATAAAGATTTACCTTTGGCTCTTTTTCAAATTCAAGAAAAATTTAGAAATGAAATGCGTCCTAAAGGGGGACTTTTACGCCAGAGAGAATTTTTGATGAAAGATCTTTATAGTTTTCATGAGGATGAAAAATCTGCTTTGGAGTTTTACGAGAAGGTAAAA
>CAYSYN010000113.1:0-1647 GCA_964435445.1 uncultured Candidatus Saccharibacteria bacterium | reverse complement strand
TTGATTTCTTAAAAAATCCTCAAAAGTTTTTAGATATCGGAGCAAAAATTCCAAGGGGAGTTTTGCTGGTAGGTCCAGCTGGAGTTGGAAAGACGCTCTTAGCTCGAGCAGTCGCGGGAACTGCTGGGGTACCCTTTTTCTATATTTCCGGCTCTGAATTCGTTGAACTTTTTGTCGGAGTGGGCGCTTCAGTGAGTGGAGAGACGCCAGTTCTTATTCGAACTAAAGATTATACTCGATTGATGCCAATTAAAGAATTCGTTGATCAATTTTATGAAAAAGATGAAGAAGGTTATCGTCCCTTAAAGGAAGAAGTATTTACTTTAGGATATGAGCCCCTTGAAACAAAGTTTGGGGGTGCTTCCAAAAATTCTTCAAAGAAATACTTTGGCAAGGCTTGCTGGCAAAGAGTTCAAGGAGTTTATCGTCACAAAGTAAACGAAATTTATGAAATTGAATATTTAGGAGGGAAAATAAAAACTACTGGTGATCATAGCGTTTTTGTAAGAGAGCATAATATGATTGTGCCTAAAAAGGTTTCGGAGTTAAAACCTGGAGAAATTTTGGTGAGTTTGCCTTTCAAAGTAAGAAGCGAATTTGTAAAAGGAAAAGGCACTCTTCATAAAATTAAATCTTTCCAATTTCCTTCAGAAATTTCTTTAGAATTAGACTTATACCAGGAAAAATATCAAAAAATTTTAAAACTTTTTAACTTTGCGCTTCAAAATAGATTTGTTTTAACTCAAAAAGAAATTGGGAAAATAATTGGTGTTTCTCAAAGTACGGTAAAAGATTGGCAGATTGGAAGAAGAAAACCAAAATTTTTCACTTTAAATGTTTTCAGAAAAGAAATCCCTTCAAAAATTAAAGTTACTCCCAAGTTGGTGCGACTTTTTGGATATTTCTTAGCTGAAGGAAGATGTCTTCCTTATGGTATTGAATTTGTTTTTGGAGCTTCTGAAAAAGAGCTTCAGAAAGATTGTCTTAAATTGATGAAAGAAATTTTCAATCTTGAAGGAAGAGTGAGAGAAACTGAGGATAACACGGTTCGACTTTCTTTTTCATCAAAAATTGTTTCTGAATTTTTTGAAAAACATTGTGGCACTGGTTCAAAAAACAAACATCTTCCTGAATTTGTTTGGGATTTGCCAAAAGAATATGTGCTTGAACTTCTGAAGGGATGGATAAAAGGAGATGGCTATCAAAGTAAAGAGAAAAAGTTAATTGGAGCTTCAACCAGCTATCAATTGATTTTGGAATTTAAATGGCTTTTGGCAATGCACGGAATTAAAACTGGGCTGAGAAGAGAAATTACTAAAGGAGGAAGGGTGATTAAAAATAAACCCTTACCTTCAACTGAAAGCTGGAATTTGATTATTGGAAAAAGCGCTAATCCTTTTATTGAGTATAAGGGTCCAAAAGCTCAATATAAAAAACCCTATATCAAAAAAATCACTAAACTTCCTTATCAAGGATTTGTTTATGATCTTTGTGGCTGTGAAAGTGAAGCCTTTTTTGGAGGAGAAAATCCAATTTTGCTTCATAACAGCCGGGTAAGAGACGCTTTCCAAACTGCTAAAGAAGCCGCCAGAAAAGAAGGGGCAGCGATTCTTTTTATTGATGAAATTGATGCTATTGGAAGAGAAA
>CAYSYN010000112.1:0-1668 GCA_964435445.1 uncultured Candidatus Saccharibacteria bacterium | reverse complement strand
GCAAAAGATAAAGAAGCTGTAGCCATTTTTAAAGTAAAATACGATTTTTTGGAAGCCATTGAAAAAGCAATTGAAGTTTTGGGAGGAATTAAAATTGATCAAAATTCTAAAATTTTGATCTTGCCAACCCTAGAAAAAGCTTCCCATCCTCATTTTAGAGATAACACTTCCCCTCAGTTTTTAGAAGCTACATTGCAATTTTTATTTGAAATGGGTGTCAAACCTGAGAATATCAAGATAGCTTCCCAAAGTTTTGACGAAATAGAAATTGGTACTAAAGCTCACAAATCAAAATTACTTTCTATTTGTCAAAAGTATAAGGTTTTTCCTTTAAATTTAGCAGAAAGTGAGTTTTTAAAAAAAGAAGATCTTGAAATTTCAAAAGAAGCATTTGAGACAGATTTGATTTTGAATTTGCCCATTTTAAAAATAGGAAAGGCTCAAGCGACAAAAAATATTTTCTTGCTCTTAAAAAAAGAAAATTTTTTTGCTCAAAAATACCTTTATTCTGAAAAAGAGATTTTTGAGAAATTGAAAAATTCCTTACCCTCTCTCTTCACCTTAGCTGAAGCCTATCACATTCAAGATGAAAAAAAGTTTACTCGATATTTCCATTTAGTTTTTGCCTCTTTCTCCCCAAAAAATATAGACAGAGTATTTTTTGAAATAACAAAAAAAGAAAAATTACCAAAAATTTTAGAAGATATTAGAATAGAAAACATTGAAGTCGTTGGGAGAAAAATTGAGCAAATTTAAAAAATTTTATATGAGAGAAAGCCTCAAACTTGCTCCCATTGGAAACATTCTTACGGTCGTAAGTTTTTTCTCTCTTCCTGATGAATTCGTTTTAGAGGAAAAATGAAAAGAAATTGCCAGAGAGTTTAGAAGATGTTAGAATAAAAAAACTTTGTTTTAAAAAGGTCGGAAAATTAAAACAAAGAAAAGTTAGATGGAGCAGGAAAAAGACCTAAAAACTTTAAAAATAATTGGTGGAATCGGCTCCCTTTTACCTTTCTTTAGTTTTTTTCTCAAAATCGGTCCTCTTTTGGGCTTAGTTTCCTCTCTTTTGATTCTTTTTGCTATGAAAGAGCTAGCTGAAATTTCAGGAAGGAGAGAAATCTTCAAAAACTATCTTCTCTATTTCATTTTAAGCTTAGGAGTGATAGCTATCATTTTTTTGGGGTTTTTTGGGGTTTTGGGAGTTATAGGACCAGGGATCCTTTTGGGAGCCGGAAAAAAAGCTTTCTTGTCGGCTCTCTTTAAAGGAGGGTTTGTTTTGGTAGCTAGTTTTATTGCTGCTTGGATTTTAGGCATTGTTGCGAGTTATTTCCTCAAAAAGAGCTTCCACGAAGTTGCTAGCGTTTTTGGAGTGAATATTTTTGAAGTAACAGGCTGGATTATTTTTTTAGGAGCTATTCTTGTAATTGTTATTATAGGAGCCTTTCTTGTTTTTCCTCTAGGAAACATCTTAATGGCAGTGAGTTTCTTCTCTTTACCTGAAAGATTCATTCAGAAAGGAGAAAATCAGACCCAATAAAGGTCGGAAAAATTACTAAAAAATGAAAGAGAAAGTTGCCTTAATTACTGGTTCCTCCCAAGGAATTGGGAGGGCAATTGCTCTAAAATTAGCTTCTTTGGGGGCAAAAATTGCTCTCAATGATATTCCCC
>CAYSYN010000111.1:0-1688 GCA_964435445.1 uncultured Candidatus Saccharibacteria bacterium | reverse complement strand
CTTTTTTTCTTTCTTCTCTTTTTCCATTTCTTTTCCCTGCGCTTTAGAAGTTTACCAAAAAAATTTAAAAAATCAAGCAGGTTTTAAGAATTTTTGGAACTTATAGCGCCCAAGGCGGAAGAAAATAAACTTCGGTTTTTTGAAATTTTGTTTTCGCCCACAGATTTTTGTTAACGATGACTGCTTTTTGAGGTTGGTATTCTTTAAGAAAACTTTTTAATCCTGAAGTAAGCAAAGGTTTTTTAAAAAATTGATATTTAACCTCAATTGGGAGAAGTTCTTGACTTTTAATGACAAAATCTACTTCGGCTTTAGTTTGAGTTCGCCAAAAATGGATTTCAGAAAATTCAGGTTTGATTTTGTTAAGCTGAGAAAAAACTGCATTTTCTATTAGCTGACCTTTATCTCCTCTTTGGCTAATCTCTTTAAAGTCATTAATAGTTGCATTACGAAGACCAGTATCCAAAAAGTAAATTTTAGGCATTTTAGAATATTCTAATCGGGGATTAAGATAAAAAGGTCGAAGTAAAGTTAGTACAAAAGTATTTTCTAAAAGTGAAAGGTATTTTTTCAAAGTAGGACGAGAAAGTCCGCTTGAGCGAGAAAGCTCGCTTTCACTGATTAAATTTCCTATTTGCCAAGCTAAAAGACCCACTAAATTATTAAATCCTCGAATATCCTCAATTTCAGCCAAATCTTTAATGTCTTTCCTTACATATAAAGAGTAAATTCCCATCAAATCTCTAGCCCACTGAGAAGATTCTTTGATAATTACTCCCGGATATCCGCCAAAAACAACAAATCTTTCAAATTGCTCTGAGAAAGAAGAAGAAAGATTTTCAAACCATTCAGGCACGGAAAATTTCTTTTCATTTAAGATTCTGAAAAGATTTACCTCTTTCTTTTTTTGAGCCAAGTTTTCTTCTCCTAAAAAATAAAGATATTCCCAGAAGGTTAAAGTCTGGATTAAAAAAAGATGCACTCGACCAGTTAATCGATCAGTGAATTTCTTTTTGATTTCTAAACTTGAAGAGCCAGAAACCACAAATTTTATTTGAGTTTTATAGTGATCATAAAGGTATTTGAGAAAACTGGAAGGGTAATCCAGATATTGGATTTCATCAATGAAAACATAAATTCTCTTACTAAAATCAGCTCCTTCATCTTTTAAAAGTTGGATAAATTTTTCAAAATTTTTTATTCGATTTAACCTCTCTGCCTCAATAATATTTTCTAAATCAAAATAAAAAATTTGTTGAGCCGGAATTTTTGAGGAAAGAAAATCTAAAAGCAAAAACATCAGACTCGTTTTTCCTACTTGACGAGCTCCTAAAAGCAAAGTAATCTCGGGTTGTTCAAGATCTTTTTTAAGCTCTTCCAAAATTTCTCTTTCTAAGAGATTTGGAGGAATATTTCCTTTCCACATATTTTAACTTAAGTTTACAAAATCTTTTGGAATTTGTAAACACCCCTTTTACAATTTCCAACTAATAGAAGTGTGAAGTGCGAGGTGAGAGGTGCGAAAAAAAATTATTTTAACTTTCGGTCATTGGAATTTGGAATTTCTTTGGAATTTGGTGCTTGGAATTTGGAATTTGAACAAATCACTTTTGCGCTTTGAGCTTTGCGCTTGCTTTAACTTTTGCGCTTTGAGCTTTGCGCTTTACGCTTTCATTGTAACATTTTCT
>CAYSYN010000110.1:0-1690 GCA_964435445.1 uncultured Candidatus Saccharibacteria bacterium | reverse complement strand
TATTCTGTACCCAATGAGTGTCTTTTCAACTAAGAACCAACAGGAAAACGATGAAATTACCCCGACTATTAAAGTCGGCCAATGAACTCTCGTTCCTGGAACCGATGGTAAAATCGCGCTTTCAGGGAAGGGATCTGTGTAAGGAAAACCCCATTGAGTCCTACCTTTCCATGGTCCTGTTAAAAGATAATCTAACAACAAAATCGCTACATAATTGAGCATCAGAGTTGTTATTACTTCATTTATTTTTAGTTTCGCTTTCAAAATTGATGGCAAGATAATCCATAGCGCTCCTCCTAAAAACCCTCCCATTAACAATATTGGCCAATAAGGAAATGGTGAGTAGAGAGCAAAGAAGCTAGCAAAAATTCCCCCTAAGATCAATTGACCCTCGGCTCCAATGTTCCAAAAACCTGTCTTGAAAGCTAGGCAGAGCCCAACTCCTATAATTAAAAGTGGGATCATTTTGACGATTATTTCGCTCAAGCCATAAAAACTTGTCAGTGGTTTAATGAAGATTAAATAATAAGCCCTTCCAATATCAACGCCTAAAACCAAAAAGAACAAAGATAACAAAGCTAAAGAAATTGCTAAGCTGGAAATTCTTTCACTCAAGCTTTCCACCTCCCATTAAAGCTCCAATTTCCTCCATCGTTGCTTCCTCCCTTTTGAGAATTTTTAAAATCTTTCCCCCACTCATTACCCCTATTCTATCTGCCAATTCCATTATTTCTTCTAAATCCTCAGAAATTAAAACAATGGCTTTCCCTTCTCTTGCTAATCTTAAAATTTCTTTTCTCATCATTAAAGTAGTTCTCGCATCCAGTCCAAAAGTAGGGTGACAAAGAATTAAAATCTGAACCTCTTTTGTTATCTCTCTAGCAAAAATTAATTTCCCAATGTTCCCTCCAGAGAGAGCAAATAGAGAACACTTAATATCTTTTGGAGCGATGTTGAAATTCTCGATCAAATATTTTGCGAATTCTTGAACTCTTCTCCTGTCTAAAATGAAACTTTTTGCAAATTCATCTTCTCTTCCCAAAATGGCATTTTCAGCAACGGTTGCTTCGGGAAGAATGGCCATGCCCCTTTCATCTGGAATGAAAGCTATTTTCCCTAAAACTTCTATGCTTCCAGCAGAAATTTTTCTTAAACCAACAATAGCTTCTGCTAGTTCTTTTTGACCATTTCCCGCGATTCCAGCAATTCCAAATATTTCTCTTTCTTTCACTTTAAAACTAACGTCTTTAACAACTTCTCTTTTTCCTTCTCTAATCGTTACTCCTCTCAACTTTAGAAGCACTTTCCCCTCAGATCTTTTTTGGACCGTTAATTTTAAAGATGCTTCTCCTACCATCAATCGGATCAATTTCTCTTTTGTAATTTCTTTCGGTCTCACTGTAGCTATCTTTTTACCTTTTCTTAATATCGTAATCTTGTCTGCCACCTCCAAAGCTTCTTCCACTTTATGAGTGATAAAAATTACGGAAACCCCTTCTTTTTTTAATTTTTTCAAGAGTGAAAGAAGTTCTTTTATTTCTTTTGGCACGAGAACGGTCGAAGGTTCATCTAAGATCAAAATCTTTGCTCTGCTTAATAGAGCTCTTAAGATCTCGACTTTCTGTTTTTCTCCCATGGAAAGTTCCTCTGTTTTTTTGCTCACATCTATTTCTATGCCAAATCCAGTAAT
>CAYSYN010000109.1:0-1732 GCA_964435445.1 uncultured Candidatus Saccharibacteria bacterium | reverse complement strand
CGAAAATCAATTTTGTTTTCAAAAAAGTATTGCCCCATTCCCTTCAAGATTAAATCTTTCCACCATTTAATTTGTTCTTTGTTTAAACTTCCTGCTAAAATTTTAATCTTTGGGGAAAAAGTAGCTTTCCAGTAAGTTAAAATTTCAATTAAACCCAAATGAAAAATCAAATTTTCTAACACTTTCTCCCCTACTCTTTCTATTTCCCTTTTTTTAATTCCCTCAATGAAAACTTTTGGAAAAAATTGAATGTCGGGAGGTACTTTAAAAGAAAAAGAAATAAAAAGCCCCCTCTTTTTTAGCTTGAAATCAAAGGATTCAAAAATAAATTCAGGATACTTTTTTCTTAAAAAATCAACTTTTTTCATTTTAAAAGTCTAATGGCTACTCCTAAAATAGCAAAAATGACTCCTAAAATCCAAAATCTCATTGTCACTTTATAAGAAGGCCAGCCTCGAGCTTCAAAATGATGATGAATAGGAGTGCAAAGCCAAATTTTCTTTTTTCTGAATTTTTTGGATAAAAGTTGCAAAATGACAGATCCCACTTCCAAAACTAAGATCCCACCTATTATCGGTAAGACTAAAACAGAATCTGTTAAAAAAGAGATAACTGCCATAGTCACCGTTAAGCCCATCACTCCTGTTTCTCCAAGATAAAATTTGGCAGGGGGAACATTGTACCACAAAAAAGCAAAAAGAGCTCCCAAAACACAAGCACAAAAAGTAGCCAAGTTCGCTTTTCCTTGAGAGAAAGCCAAAATGGCAAAAGCTCCAAAAATTGAGCCAAAAACTCCCCCTGCCAAGCCATCTAAACCATCCACAACTCCTCCGGCCCAGCAAGCTAAAGTAACTAAAATAAAAAGAGGGATCATGAAAGAGCCTACCTTCAAATCAATGCCAGCTGGAAAATCAAAAAACAAAGGCAAATGAACAGAGTCCCAGCCCAATTTAAAGTAAAACCAGCTCCCTCCAATAAAACCAATAAGAAAAACAATGAAAAATCTTCGCCAAAAACTCATTCCCCCTCCAATATATTTTCCCTTTCCATAAACAGTTAAAATATCATCAATCAATCCTACAATGGAAGCTGAAACTAAGCTGAAAAGGGGAAGCCAAGTTTCCCTTCTTGATAAAAAATCCAACTTTTCTATCCACCAAATTTTAGTTAGTTTGGCTAAAAAATGAGTAAGAAGAATGACAAAGGTTAAAGAAACCCAAATCAAAAGTCCCCCACCTCTAGGAACGCTAATTTCTCTTTTTTCGTGCAAACTTTTGAAAACTTTCGCTTCTTCTCCAGTGATTGTTTTTTCTCTTGCTGATTTTTTACAAAAACCAATTTTGTTTAAAAAATTAATTAAAGGCAAAGCCCAAAAAAAAGAAATTGTCGCTGTTATTCCAGCAAAAAACAAAACCTTTGTGATGTTGAAAGTAAAATCAAAATTATCCATTTATCCAATCAACTAATTTTTGCATTTCATTTACCCTTTCTTTTGAATTGGCAGCTCCTAAAATAATGTTAATTATTTTAGCTTTGCCTTCGTTCTCAAAAACATAGATCATACAACCTCCTGCTTCTTTCAAATACCCTGTTTTCCCCCCAATTAATCTTCCTTTTTTCAAAAAAATATCAAAGATTGAATTTTTTGGAAGATAAGGGCCTAAATTTTTTGAAATTTCCAAAATCTCAGGTTTTTCTTTTAGAATATATTTTGTTAATTTAAAAAGATCTT
>CAYSYN010000108.1:0-1733 GCA_964435445.1 uncultured Candidatus Saccharibacteria bacterium | reverse complement strand
TGCTTTAGGGAAGCCTTCAATTTTAATTCCTTTGCCAGAATCTGCTCAAAACCACCAATTGAAAAATGCTTACATTTTCGCCTCTGCAGGAGCTGCCATTTTAATAGAAGAGAGAAATTTGACCCCAGATTTCTTTTTGGGAACGATAAAAAATTTATTTTCAAACCCCAAAAAAATGGAAGAAATGAGAAAAGCGGCTTTAAAATTTGCCAAACCAGAAGCAGCAAAAGAAATTGCTCAATATTTAGTATCTTATTTGACAAAAGAAAAATCTTTTTAAAGAATTGAAGTAGTGAATGCAATGAATCCTGAAAAATTCCAATTTGTAAAACCCGGGGAAATAAGAGTAAGGTTTGCTCCTTCTCCTACAGGATACTTACATATTGGAGCAGCAAGAACTGCTCTGTTTAACTATCTTTTTGCCAAGAAACATGAAGGTGTATTTATTTTAAGGATTGAAGATACTGATGTTGAAAGATCAAAACCAGAGTTTGAAAAAGACATTATGGAATCTTTAAAATGGCTAGGTATTGAGTGGGATGAAGGTCCTGATGTTGGAGGGCCTTATGGTCCTTATAGACAATCTGAAAAAAGAGATCATTATAAAAAGTATTTAGAAAAACTTTTGGCAGAAAATAAAGCTTACTTTTGTTTTTGCACAAAAGAAGAATTGGAAGCTCAAAGGCAATATTTCCTTTCCATTGGACAGCCTCCAAGATATAACGGAAAGTGCAGAAATTTACCAAAAGAAACTATAGAAAGATATTTGAAGGAAAAAAGACCTTTTGTTATCAGATTTAAAGTTCCTCCAAAGAAAGTAGTAGTGGAAGACCTCATTAGGGGAAAAGTAGAATTTGATTGCTCGCTCTTGGGCGATTTTGTTTTAGCTAGAGATTTTACTTCTCCTCTTTATAATTTCGCTTGCGTCGTCGACGATTTTGAAATGAAAATTTCTCATGTTATTAGGGGAGAAGAGCATTTACCTAACACACCAAAACAGATTTTACTCCAAGAAGCTTTAGGGTTTCCGCATCCAAAGTACGCTCATTTGCCTTTGATTTTAGCTCCTGACAGATCAAAATTATCTAAAAGACACGGGGCAGTCTCTCTAAAAGATTTCAAGAAAATGGGATATTTACCAGAGGCTATCGTCAATTTTATTGCTTTTTTGGGATGGAATCCTGGAACAAAAAGAGAGATTTATTCAATGAAAGCTTTAATTCAAGATTTTTCTTTAGAGAGAGTGCAAAAATCAGGGGCGGTTTTCAATATCAAAAAATTGGATTATTTAAATGGGTTTTACATTCGGCAAAAAAGTGTAGAGAAATTAACTCAATTGTGCGTTCCTTATTTGATTGAAGAAAATCTCATTGCTCCAAAATTTAAAGAAGTTCAATATCCGCCAGCTTACGGAGCAAAAGAAATTGCTCAAGTTTTTAAAGTTGTGGAAACAGAAGAAGAAATTTCGTTGGAAAAAATTCAAAAAATAATTTCTCTTTATCAAGAAAGGCTAAAGAAACTTTCTGAAATTCCAAAATTGGTAGACTTTTTCTTCAAGAAAGAATTAAAATACGAAAAAGAGTTATTAAGGTGGAAAGACCAAACTGATGAAGAGCTAGAAAAAGCTTTTTCAAAATTAGAAAATATTTTGAGCAAAATTAAAGAAGAGGATTTCAAAAAGGAAAACTTAGAAAAAATTTTGTTAGAGGAAGCTAGAAAATTTTCTCAGGAAA
>CAYSYN010000107.1:0-1781 GCA_964435445.1 uncultured Candidatus Saccharibacteria bacterium | reverse complement strand
AAACTTTAATTGTCTTCCTCTTCCCAGGCCTGAAGGAACCTCTTTTTGGATTTCAGTTGCTAAATTTTCCAAGTAGGGCCTAATTTCTTTTTCAGTATATTCAGATTTTAATAATCTTATTCCGCAATTTGAGACAACAAAGCTATTGGCAATAAAATTGTGGTTTGGGTCATTGATTGTAAAATCATAAACCAAATCTCTGTAAGGAATTTTTTCTATTTTTTCAATTTCGTCCCAAACGAGCCCTTGGTTACCAAAGGCGTATCTTTTTTTATATTCCTCAAATGAAGGAAAATTAAAAGCTATTCTGGGATTGCCTCTTTTTTTAATAATTCCATGACTATTTTCTTTAAAAAGAGAATGATAAAGAAATTGTTTATTTACAAATGGACTATTATATTTTTTGAGAATTTTGGGGGCAAATTTTTTGAAATCGCCTTTTTTTTGATAAAGTTGTCTTATCTCTTTTCTGGCCATTTCTCTCAACTTCCTGGCATTTAGCTTTCTCTTTAAATAATTGACTGCCAAACAGGCCTCTTTTTGTTTTTCTTGATTATATTCGTATCCAATTGTTTCAAAAAACCTAATTAGATTCTCAGCTCTTTCTCGAATCTGAAGCCTAAAAGCAACAATTTTCCCTCTTTTTCCTTCATATTGATAGCCAGGAACCTCAACAATTGGCGAGGTTTCGATTTTAAAATCTTTTAAAAGTTTAACAATATCATTTAAAAACAATTTTGCATTTCTTTTGAAATCTACTGACTTACTAACACTGAATTGGGGAGAATAAAAATTATATTTATTGATTGGCTGAGGCTTTGAAAGCTCGGCCCCAAAAAATGCGGCCAAAAATAACCTCTTTTGCCAAAGAGGGCACTTAAAGATCCATTTGGGAATCCGATATTTTTTATGGGTTTTCACTCCATAGGGAGCCCCTAAAGAAATTAACAAAGCCACCAGATCAAATGAGTTGACTCTGAAACTATATTCAACAGATTCAAATTCATATTCGCTATAATAGGTTTTAATTTTATGTTCTCTTTTTCGTTTAAAAATTGATGAAGGGTGAAAACCGATTTTTTTAAGATCTTTTTGAATATTTTTTAAATCATCTTTTTTGCCAGTAAAACCTACGAGCCCCTTTCCGTTTTTAAAAACAGAAATATAGCCGTCGCCAAAAACAAACCCTAATATTTTTAAAAGATAAGGCAATTGCCAAGAACTATACCGTAAAGGCAAGATATTTTTTTTCTTTATATTCTTTAATATTTGCTGAATAGCTGAACCTTTTTTTGTTTTCCCCAATTTAAACAAGGTTTTTTCAAAGTCCTTTTCTGAAACTAAAATTTCATTTGAAGGCTTTTCAAAAGGAACTCCTTTAAAAGGATAAACCAAAACCAAGTCTTTCTTCTTTAAAAACCTAACCTCTTTCATGCCTTCTTTTGTTTGAAATGGATGCTCTGAAGTGGCTTCTATTACTTCTCCAGAAGTAGTGGTGATACGATAAATTGTTGGATTGTTATATCTTTCTAGAAAACAAATAATGTCGGTTTCTTTCAAACTCCCTTTTTCTGTTTCTAAAAACTTAATCTTTTTCTCTGGCCAAAAATTCTTTAGATCTTTAATTGTTAAAAAAGTTCCATGCTCAAGTAAAACTTTTGTCTGGGGAGAGAGACAGTTGATATCAAAACCACAGGCGCCCGGTGAAATAATTCCATCTGAAACTCTCATTGCTCCAACAAATCCAATTGGCACCGAATAACCTTCATGGCAATCGGGCA
>CAYSYN010000106.1:0-1786 GCA_964435445.1 uncultured Candidatus Saccharibacteria bacterium | reverse complement strand
GAGATTTCCAAGGATCAAAGGGCCTAATTAATTGAGTTTTCACTTTTTCCATAGCTTAATTGTCAAAAATCCTGTTAAAAAGCCGCCAATGTGGGCAAAGTAGGCAATTCCGCCAATGGACGGTAAAGTCAAGCTTCCCAAGCCATAAATTAATTGATAGAAAAACCAGTAAAAGAGCATTGTCCAGGCAGGTAAAGTAACTACTCTCAAAAACCAACCAAATGAAAACAAAACATCGATTTTTCTTTTTGGAAACAAATACAAATAACCTCCCATCAAGCCAGCTATTGCTCCTGAAGCTCCCACCATGGGAATTTTTGATGAAGGATTTGTAAAAATCTGGAAAATGGAAGCTGAAATTCCACAAAGGAAATAAAAGAGCAAATATTTTATTTTCCCAAGCTTAGCTTCTAAATTGTCGCCAAAAATGTTCAAAAAAATCATGTTTGAAATTAAATGGCCAAAACTAGCGTGCAAAAACATTGAAGTGAAAAAAGAATAGAGTCTTTCTCCTTTTGTCACAAAAAAAGGAATTAAAGAAAAAGAATAAAAAAATCTTTCAAGATTTTCACCTGGCAAAGAAATAGTGTAAAGAAAAATAATGACATTGAGAAAAATTAATGCGTAAGTTAAAATAGGAAATTTTCCAGAAGGGTTATGATCTCTTAGGGGAATCATTTTCTTCTTTTAAAATTTTCTTGTGTCCTTTTCGTTAAATTTCATTGGAGAGTGGGCCTAGCTATAGTAATAAAAGCTGAATAACCCCTAATTAATTCTTTAGCTCTCAATCTTTTTTCATCCACTAACCAATCTCTCTTTATCGTTTCAAAAATATCTTGGACAAAAAAATTGTGTTTTTTTAATTCAATGACAAATTTTTGAAGCTGGTCAGCTTGAACGCAATAATTAATGATCAATCCTGAATTTTTGATTAAAGGAGGTAAAAATTTGACAATTTTTGCAGGGTCTGGAATGTCAATGAAAATTCTGTCAAATTTTTCTTTCAAATTTATACCTTCATAAACATTCATTAATTTAAACTCAAAATTTTTTGCTTTTAAAAATTTCTCAACATTTTCTTTTGCTGTCTTTATCATTCTTTTGTCATAATCTAAACCGACCAACCTTCCCTTTTTCCCCAAAAAATTCAAAATAGCCAAAGTCAAGGCACCAGATCCTACTCCAATTTCCAAAACTTTCAAGTTTTCTTTCAAATCTCCAAAAAATATCATTTGAGAAGAATCTTTAGGATAAATGATTTGAGAAACCCTTTTTGCTTTATAATTTATGAAATCAACTAATCTAGCTTTTGTGAAAAATACCACCTTTTTTCCCACTTTTTTCCTCTCCCCCACTCTCACTTTTAAAATTTCTTTGTGATCTATTTTTCCAAAATGAGTACCAAAAACTCCTTTTTCTTTCAATTGAAAAACCCAAAAATTTTTTTCACAAATTGCCAAAACAAAATCTCCTATTTTAAATTTTTCAAAATTTTTCATTTTATAATCTCAGATTTGAAAAATTTCTCTTGAAACTCTATTGCCTTTTCAATTTCTTCTTTTGTAAAATTTTTTCCTTCAGGAGCCACTACTAATTTATCTTCTACATCGTTTAATCTATGAACAATGGCAATTACCACTCCCTCAAACTCTTTCAGTGGTTTGTTGACACCTAAAATATAAGCATCTATTTCTTCCCCATCTGGAGCTCTTTTGCCTGGCAAATATCCATAATTTAAAGGATATTTCCAGCCGAATTTTGGATGTTTAGAACCAAAGGGTCTATC
>CAYSYN010000105.1:0-1787 GCA_964435445.1 uncultured Candidatus Saccharibacteria bacterium | reverse complement strand
GCTGATTGTCGTCAAAATCGTCCCCCTAAAGCGAAAAATCTCAGAGAAACAATAGACAATTGTGCTTGGGGATCTATTCCCCAAGTAGCTCCTGGACTTTCTATTATTTTAAGATGGGATTATTCTGACCCAGATGGAGATCCTCAAGCCAGTTATGAAATTTGGCTAGATGATTCTCTAGCTTTTTCAGACCCAAAATTCACTTTCAAGACAGACAGTTCTTCCCATTCTTATTCTCTCAATCTTTCCCAAGATGAAAATGGAGATTTTTGTCCCAAAAACTATCCTGATTTTGGCTGTGGTTTAAAATGGGGAACTACTTACTACTGGAAAGTAAGGGTAAAAGATACCAAAGGAAATTGGTCTTCTTGGTCTTCTGTGAAAAGTTTTACCACTCCTTCCCATGCTTCCCCTCTCATTGATTTTTCTTGGTCACCTCAAAATCCAGGAGTTTTAGAAGTTGTCTCTTTTGAAGATTTGACAAAATGCTACGATCCTTCAGACAATGTTGTTCCTTGCCAGAGTTGGTATTGGGAATTTGAAGATGGTGTCCCTTCTTCCTCCCACAATCAAAATGCTACCACTTCCTTCCAATCTCCAGGAACAAAAAAAGTTTCCCTCACGGTAACAGATTCTTCAGGATACAGTTGTCAAAAAGCAAAAAATTTAAACATTCTCTATCCTCTTCCTTTTTGGAAAGAAATTCCTCCTTTTATGTCTTCAATTTTAAGGTTCCTTCAGACAAGCGCTACTTCTTTGACTAACTACTTAAATTTTGTTAAAATCTACTTGACAAAGTTTTTTGGAAGATTAAAATAAAAATTACAATTTTGTTTTTCAAAATTTTTCCTCAATTTTAAATAAATTTTTAAAGATTTAAACCCCAAATTTGGGAGTTTTTTGGGGTGAAACTCAAATGGAAAAAAAATTCTTTGGAAAAAGAAAAATTACTCTCCAACCTCCTCATTTTCTCGCTGTCCAAAAGGATGCTTGGAGGAAATTTTTGCAAGTTGATTTGAAAAGACTTTTGAAAGAGTTTTCTCCTATTAGAGATTACACAAAAAAAGAACTTGAACTTTGGTTTTTAGATTACAAATTAGGGCAGCCAAAATACAAAACAGATTTGGAGGCCAAAGAAAACAACGATACATATTCTGCTCCTTTAAGAGTGAAAACAAGATTGGTTAATTTGAAAACAGGAGAAATCAAAGAACAGGAAGTATTTTTGGCCAATCTTCCCCTAATGACAGAAAGGGGAACTTTTATTATTAATGGTGTAGAAAGAGTTTGTATTTCTCAATTGATAAGGTCTCCGGGTCCCTTTTTTGTTTCTCAAAAGATCCCGGGGAAAAATTGGTTTGGAGCGAAAATTATCCCAAATAGGGGAGCTTGGTTAGAATTCGAAACAGAAAGTTCAGGAGTAATTTCAGTGAGAATTGATAGAAGAAGAAAGGTTGCCGCCACTACTTTCTTGAGAGCTTTAGGTTACGAGACAGATGAAGAAATTCTAAAGATGTTTGAGGACGTTAACGTCGGGGAAGTAGATTTTATTAGAGAAACTTTAAAAAAAGATCCTACGAAAAATAAAGAAGAGGCTCAAATTGAAATTTATGAAAAATTGAGACCAGGGGAAATGGCAACTCCAGACATTGCCAGGGAATTTTTTGAGAATTTGTTTTTCAACTTTGAAAGATATGATCTTTCTGAAGTTGGAAGGTGGAGATTGATTAAAAGATTGGGACAAAAATGGGAAAAAGAAGAGTTTGATATTGAAGATAGGGTTCTGA
>CAYSYN010000104.1:0-1817 GCA_964435445.1 uncultured Candidatus Saccharibacteria bacterium | reverse complement strand
GTACGTTATTTATTTTTATGTCGATGATTGTGAGAAATTAGCTAAATTTATGTACGGAAAGAACCCCACTCTCTATCTTCCTTACAAACGTCAAGTTTTTGAAAAGTGGAAGTTAGTAAAGAGGCGTCCTTATGTAAAACAAAATTATCCTTCGAAAATTAGTTGGCGTTTAAACCAGAAAAAAGTTATAATCCCTGGAGGTAAAAATACTACAACACTATGAGAGTATTTTCTGGAATCAGACCTTCTGGAAAATTGCATATTGGAAATTATTTGGGAGCTTTGAAGCAGTGGGTGAAACTTCAAGAGAAAAATGAATGCTTTTTTTTCATTGCTGATTTGCATGCCATCACTACCCCTTTTGATCCCAAAAAAATGGAAAAAGAAGTTTTCGATACCCTAATTTGTTATTTAGCTGCTGGCTTGGATCCTCAAAAATCTACCATTTTTGTTCAATCGCATGTTAAAGAACACACAGAATTGGCTTGGATTTTAGGAACGATTTGTCCTTTAGGAGATTTAAAAAGAATGACTCAATTTAAAGAAAAATCAAAAAAGCATCCTCAGTATGTCAATGCCGGCTTGTTAAATTATCCTCTTTTGATGGCTTCTGATATTTTGTTGTATCAAACAGATTTGGTACCTGTGGGAAAAGATCAAATACAGCATGTGGAATTAACAAGGGAATTGGCAAGGAGATTTAATAAAATGTTCGGTCAAGTTTTCAAAGTTCCTAAAATTTTGCTTTCTGAAGGAGAAAAAATAATGTCTTTGAGAAATCCAAAAAAGAAAATGTCAAAAACAGGAGATCCAAAAGGCTGTATCTTTCTTTTTGACACAGAAGAGGAAATTAAAGCTAAAATCATGGCAGCGGTAACAGATACAGGAAAAAAAGTAAAGTTTGATCCCAAGAGAAAACCTGGAATTTCAAATTTAATCTTAATTTACAGTATTTTTTCTGGAAAAGGGATAAAGAGAGTGGAAAAAGAATTTGAGGGCAAAGGATACGCTTTCTTTAAAAAGAAAGTAGCTAAGACATTAATTGAAGCTTTAAGTATCTTTAGAAAGAAAAGAAAAGAACTTTCAAAAAGAGAATTATTTTTAAAAGAAATTTTAAAAAAGGGAAAAGAGAAAGCACAAAGAGAAGCTAAAAAAACAATGGAGATGGTAAAAGAAAAACTTGGCTTTCTCTATTGAAGAATTTCGATCTCTGTCATTTTTGCTCCCAATTTTAAAGCTTCTTTTGGATTTTCAAACCAAACATCAAAGTGATATTTCCATTTTCCTTTTTTCATTCTATCTTTGACCACAAAGATTTTATCCCCAAAAATTTGGGGAATTTTTATTTTCGTGCCAAAAGGGAAAAAGTTGTTAGCAACAATTCCGTCTCTCACCATTTCTCCTGAAGCTGTAATAAAAGGATCTTCATCTGTTTCCCAGGGGGTGGAAGAATAACCTGTGACTAAACCTAAAACAAAAAAGGATTTCTCTTTGTGTTGGGGAGAAGAAGTAGGGAGAACGGTATTTTCGAAAAAGATAACAAAATCTCTTTCTTTTAATTCAAAAGAAGGCAAATTTTCTGCCTCAGAAGGAATTTTTACCGAAAATAAAGCCAAAAAAGCCAAAATTCCTAAAATAACTTTGAAAAAATGTTTCATATAAATTGTAGCAATTTTATCTTCTCCTTATTTCTTTGTCAAGTCTTATTAAATAAAAAGGCGCTTTTAAAAAGCGCCAAATTTTTGAGCGGGTGAGGGGAGTCGAACCCCCTTCTCCACCTTGGCAAGGTGGTGTAATAGCCGTTATACTACACCCGC
>CAYSYN010000103.1:0-1868 GCA_964435445.1 uncultured Candidatus Saccharibacteria bacterium | reverse complement strand
TTTTAAATTCTTTTAAGTTCTGATAATTTTCAATAATAAATCTAGCCAAATTCAAAAGATACCTCGCTTTAGCTAAATAAAAACCCGAAGGCTTTATTAGAGAGGCTAATTTTTTTAGATTTGTTTTGCAAATTTTCTTAAGGGAGGTTATCTTTGCTTTTTTTAAATTTTCCCAAGCTAATTGAACATTTTTCCAATTGGCTCTTTGGGTCAAGATTGCTTCAATTATTATCCTTTCTCTTTCTTTTTCAGTTTTTGGCCTTTTACACCAAAGAGCCCATTGGCCAGCAGGCTTTCCATGTTTTTTTCTTAGTTCTTTATATAAGGCCTCAAAGGGATTCATATATTTTGGAAGTGTCTAATTTTGGCTTTTTTGCATTGGAGATCAAAGACAATAGAAAGTAAATCAATCTGCCAGTTTGAGTCAAGAGGAATTTTATTTTTTGTCAGCCATATTTCAGCCACTTTTGCTATTTTCTTTCTTTTTTTAAAATTCACTCTTTGCTCTGGAGAAAAATCTCCAGCAAATCCTGCCGACAAAGATTTCACTAAAGTCTTCACCTCAACAAAGCAAATTGTATCTTCTTTTTTAGCTATAATATCAATTTCTCCTAGGAGAGGAGAACCCTTTGGTTTTAAAAAATAATTTTTTTCTAAAATTTGATATCCTTTTGCTTCAAGATAGTTCTCAGCAATTTTTTCTCCTAATTTACCTGTTTCTTTTTTATTTTTCATTTTAATTTTTGGTTAATTTTCTCTCTGAAGAGTTGGGCTTGGTCCAAGATTTCCTTTTCAGTCTCTTTAGCACTCTTTTTTTCGGTTTGAAACCAAAAAGAAGCAGCCCGCCAGAGAAAAAGAGGCGTCATCAAATAAGCCATTTTTTGAATTGTAGGATAATTAGGCCTTCTTTCAAAAAAATTAGCAAAAAAACTACTCATTAAATCAGCCCATTCTTCTTTTGTGACATTGAAAAGCCCCTTTTTAATTTTCTCTTTAATTTTTTGAAAAGAGTTTTCTTTTTCTAAGGAAGGAAAAATTTTTTGATAATCTTTTTCTTTTTTTAAAAAGATATTTTTCAACTCTTTTTTCATTTCTATTGTTTCTTTTTTGTGGGGAAAAGTTCTTTTTTTAGCAATTCCCATTTTAAGGTTTGAGATTTTTAAGGGTTTGGTTTTTCTCAAAGAGAAAGGAAAATAGGCGGGTAAAACCGTTAAAAAAGAGATAAGGACTTCTTGAAACATCAAAACCAATTTTTGGAAACTGGGTTTGTGGATTTTCTCTCCTAAAAACACCTGTTCAATTTTTTCTTTTTTTCCTAAAGCATGGCAGGTCATAAATATATCAATTCCATAGCCCAAAATTTCTTCATTCTTCTTTTGTTTTAAAAGAAAAGAATAAAAATCTTTAGATAAGGCAAAATCTCCTCCAATGGGTTGTCTAATAGGAACCCCAAAAAAACCAAAGACTAGCGGAAAAGCCAATTGATTAGTAATGGCTGCTTCAAACCTGTTTCTTTTATAAAGAGGGGTTACAAAATTTGCCCTTTTTTTCAAGAGAGGTTCTAAAAGCAAAAGAGGCCACCTTTCGTTTAAACTGGTAATATCAGCATCAATGGTGGCCACATAAAAAACATTTTCTTTTTGGGCCCACTTAAAAAAATTGATTAGGTTTCTTCCCTTTCCCTTTTCTCCTGGCGAGGTGCTGAGATATATCTTTTGACAAGAGGTTTTAGTGGCTAAAAATTTTTCTTTTGTTCCATCGGAACTGGCATTATCACTATTTACAATTGCGCAAGAGTCTTTTTTGAATAATTTTTGTAGTCCTCTATCAACAATTCTTGTTGTGTGAGAAATGGTGTCTGCTTCGTT
>CAYSYN010000102.1:0-1913 GCA_964435445.1 uncultured Candidatus Saccharibacteria bacterium | reverse complement strand
TTTCAAAATAATGGAAAGATTTCAAAAAAAGATTTTGGTTCGGGCTCATGATCCGAGCGCACCTCTTTTTATGTTTGAAGATCGCTGCCTAACTATTTTTACTTCTTCTTATTATCAAAAACCAAGAATGGTTGCTATTGCTGATTTAAATAAAAAAATAAAAACTGCCAAAGATTTAAAAATTGAGTTAATCTAACAAAAAGTAAGCCATTTTAAATATTTTTCCTCTTCTCCTCGGACAATTCTTTGATAAAGAGTTTTTATTTTAGAGGTTAAAGGTCCAATTTTTCCTTGATTGATTTTTACTTCATCAATTTGACCAATTGGAGTGATTTCTGCTGCAGTGCCACAAAAGAAAGCTTCATCAGCTTTTTTAAGCTCCGAAGGTCGAATGTTTTTTTCAATCACTTTAATTTTAAGATCTTTGGCAATGTGAAAGACCGTATTTCGAGTAATTCCTGGAAGGATAGTTTTAGGAAGGGGAGTGAAAAGCTTTCCTTTTTTGACCATAAAAATGTTTTCCGCTGCTCCTTCGCTGACAAAACCTTGAAGGTCTAGAAGAAGAGCTTCATCAAAGCCCGCTTTTTGGGCTTCCAAAGTGGCTAAAATTGAATTAACATAATGCCCGCAAATTTTTGCTTTAATTTCAGTGGTTTTTGGATCAATTCGACGATATTTTGAAATTTTGACTTTTACTGGTTTTTCTCCAAGATAAGATTTCCATTCCCACAAAGCAATGGCAAGATTTACTTTAGCTTTTTTTGGAGAGAGCCCCATCTTGCCATAGCCAAAAAAAGCGATTGGTCTGATATAGCAGTCTTTGATTTGATTGACTTTAATCAATTTCAAAATTGCTTTTTTAATTTCCTTTTTAGAAAAAGGAATTTTCATTCCTAAAACTTTTGCCGAATAAAAAAATCTTTCCAGGTGCTCATCTAATCGAAAAACTGCCACTCCTTTTTTGGTTTCATAAGCTCGAATTCCTTCAAAAACTCCGCTTCCATAATGAAGCCCATGAGATAAAACATGAACCTTGGCTTTATCCCAATCCACCAATTTTCCGTCAAACCAAATTTTTTTAGTTTTGGAAAGCATTTTTTTCAATTTTATTGAAAAATTTTTCAAAAGTGAAGTTTTAAAAAATTTGTTTGATTCAATAATCAAATCTGGATAGAATTGTACCGATGAGAAAATTTTGTGTTATATCGATGCTATTTCCAAAACTGATAGAAATAAAGGTCGCAGAATAAGAAATCAATCATGATAGGAAAATTTGAGCGATTTCGTAAATTTTTTAAATCTCCTGAAAAAAAGCAAGAAAGTTCTTTTGAGGAAAAGCAAGAAAGAAAAATAGAAACATCATCTTCTCCGGAGAAAAAATATGAGTTTACTGAAGCTGTTGAAAAAATTAAAAGAAACGAAAGAGCAGTTAAACTTTTAGCTTTAAAAGAATTAGGATTTTTACCAACTGAAAAGCAGCTTAGCTCAATAAATGTTGATCAACTTGTAGGCAGATTGAGAAATGAATATCCAACCATTGAAGATATCCAAAAAGATCTTGAAGAGCTCGTTGATGAAGAAATTGGGGTTGAATATGAAAGCTACTGGGCACCAGAACGATATCTCCAAGAGCTTCAGCAAAAGAAACTTCAATATAAGCAAGAAGCAGTTCAAGGAATAGTTGAAGCTCTTAGACCTGTTTACGAAAAATATGGTAGTCCAATCTCGGAAAAATGTAAAGAACGGATTTTCAAAAATCTTCAATTAGTAATAGGAAGATTAGAACCGCGAAATCTTTCTCCATTTCAGCGAGAGCGGATAAGAGAGTACATAAAAAAGCATTTGTGGGCCGCCGTCATACAAAAACTATCAAAAGAGGAAGTTTTTCTTTTTTATAATTGGCGAGAGTTGTT
>CAYSYN010000101.1:0-1915 GCA_964435445.1 uncultured Candidatus Saccharibacteria bacterium | reverse complement strand
TTTATGAACTAAATTTGGTAAGATAATACTGAGAACTTGAGAAAGTTTAGTTTGCTTAATGGAGGGCTGGCAGAATCAGGTATTGCGCCTGCCTCGAAAGCAGGTGGGGTCTTAATCCCTGTGGAGGTTCAAATCCTCCGCCCTCCGCTATGGAAAAATTTATCAAAAAACAACCTGTCGTTGTCATTTTGGGACATGTCGACCACGGGAAAACTTCCATTTTGAGAGCAATCAAAAAACTTCCTTTTACTGGGAAAAAACCAGGAGGAGTGATTACTCAAGAAATAGGGGCTTTTGAAGTAGAAAAAGAAGGGAGAAAGATTACTTTTTTGGATACTCCAGGTCACGAAGCTTTTTCCCAAATGAGAGCGAGAGGAGCTAAAGTGGCAGATCTGGCTGTTTTAGTTGTTTCTGCCATTGAAGGCCCAAAAGAACAAACAAAAGAAGCATATTTGGCTATAAAAGAAGCCAAAATTCCTTTTTTGGTTGCCATAAATAAAATGGATTTGCCAGGAGCTGACGCAAAAAAAGTAAAGTTAGAACTTTCAAAAATGGGAATTTTGGTAGAAGATTTAGGAGGAGAAGTTCCTGCTGTTGAAACTTCAGCTAAAACTGGTCAGGGGATAGAAGAAATTTTAGATTTGATTTTAATTTTGGCAGAAATGAAAGATTTGAAAGCAAAAATTGACACAAACGGAAAAGGAGTAATTATTGAATCTCATTTGGATCCAAAAAGAGGACCTCTAGCTTCTTTGATTGTCGAAGAAGGTACTTTCAAAATTGGAGATATTATTGGCACTCCCTCTACTATTGGAAAAATAAGAGGAATGGAAAGTGAAGAAAAAAAGAGATTAGAAAAAATTTTCCCAGGGCAAGCAGCCCTCGTTTTTGGCTTTGAAAAAATTCCTCAAGTGGGAGAAATTGTTAAAGTTTTTGAAAATTTGGAGGAAGCTAGGGAGAATTTAAAGGAAGAAAGAAGAGAAAGAAAAATTAAAGAACCAAAAGAAGGACAAAAAGTTTTAAATTTAATTTTGAAAGCAGATTGTTTAGGTTCTTTGGAAGCAATTGAAGAAACAATTGAAAAAATTCCTCAAGAGAAGATTTTAATTAGAATTTTGCATGCAGAAGCAGGTCAAATTACAGAAGAAGATATAAAGCTAGCTAAAACTTCTGGAGCTTTTATTTTAGCTTTTAGAACAAAGCCTGACAAAATTGCAAAAAAAATTTTAGAAAGAGAGAAAATAAAAATTTTTTCCTTTGGAGTAATTTATGAACTAATAGAAGGAGTAAGAAAATTAGCTCAAAGAATTTTGGAACCTGAAATTATCAGAAAAGAGATAGCAAAAGTTGAAGTTTTAGTGAACTTTTGGAGGGCAAAAAACAGACAAATTGTGGGAGGAAGAGTCATTGAAGGGGAAGTGAGAAGGCAAAGTAAAATTGAAATTTGGAGGGGAGAAGAATTAATTGGTAAAGGAAGGTTGGTTAATTTGCAAAAAAACAAAAAAGACATTGAAAAAGCGAAAAAAGGAGAAGAAATTGGAATTTTATATGAGGGAGAAGGAAAAATTAAAGAAGGAGATATTTTAGTTTTCTTTATTGAAGAGAAAAGAAAAGTTGAAATTTAAAAGCTGTGGAAAATATCGTGCAAATAACTAAAATATCCTTTTGAAGAAATTTCTCAGGTGATGGACCCCATTAACAAATTAATAAGGAAAACGAAAAAGGAAGTGCTTTTTTCTCTTGCCGTAAGATCAAAACCAAACAGTTTTACCCAAATCACAAGAGCGATTTAGGTTAGTAAAAATGAGGAATTAATGGCTCGATAAGGGTAGCAAACCAAACTTCATGGGTTAAAAATAGAAAAAAAATTCTTCCCAACCTTTAAACTGATATCTTTTTCAAACCACTTTCTATG
>CAYSYN010000100.1:0-1921 GCA_964435445.1 uncultured Candidatus Saccharibacteria bacterium | reverse complement strand
AATTTTATTCCCCATATCACTTTAGCTAGAATTAAAAAATGGGAATTTAGACAAATGGAAATTGATGAAAGACCAGAGATTGGTGAAGAAATAGATTTAAAATTTGAAGTGAAATCAATCGAAGTTATGGAAAGCCATTTAAAAAAAACAGGAGCAGAATATGAGGTTTTAAGTTCAGCTCCCTTGGGATAATTTTTGAAAAACTTTATAGAAAAAATCACACAAAAACACCCAACCGCCCAATGAAACAAGAAGATCTCCTGGACTAATGACACCGTAAGGTCCTAACTGTATCCAATCGCTAAGGAACATTAAATGAATTTGTTTTTCCTCTGAAACTAGAAAATGCGTGTTTGATTGCCTAATTAATTCTATGAGTTCTTTATCCGAAGTGACAACAGAAAGTAAGATAAGAGAGCTGCACAGACACTAGTGATTAAGACGATCCAAAGGCATTCCTCCATTAATTGCACTGACAAGGCAGTTACTTAAAAACCCTAGAAAAACGAAAGTAAGTACCCACCGAACAATACTTCTCTTTGGAAATGGTAGAGCCAACGTAAATACGAATATAGTAGCACTTATTCCTCTTAGAATTTCCATCCAATTCCACCCTGCAATCATTTTTCTTCGACGAAATTCTATTATGCCATGAAAAATCAAAGAAAAAGCAAAGGGAATCATTAAGAGAGCTGTTAGTTTTCCTGCAGTGTAGATTAACAAACAAATTTCCCAAAACAATCGGTTCCACCAATAAAAAAATACATTAAAAAATAAAAATTGTCAAATAAGTCTATTTTTCAATGAAAAAGAAAATTCCTCAAATTAAATTTTTCTACAGCCAAATTTACGATGCTATTTTAACTGAGTACGAAGGAAAAAATTTTTCCAAAAGACAAAAAGAAGAAGTTGAAAAATACATTAAAAAATTCCAAAGAGAATGGAAAAAGATTGAAAAACCGATTTTAAAATTTTTGTTAAAAATTTTCCCGAAAGCGAAAGAAAATGAAAAAATAGTTTGCTATTTTGTCAAAAATTTCAAGATTTCTGGCATTTCTCATCCTTTAACTATTAGAATGTCAAAAGATGTTCAAAAAGACATAAGCACTTTGATTCATGAACTTATTCACATTTTTTTAGTTTGCGAAAAACAAAAATGGAAAAAAGTTTTTAAAACTTTGATGAAAAAATTTCCAAAAGAAAAAAGATATACCATTGTCCATCTTTTTGTAAACTTTGTGCATTTAAAAGTACTCAAGAAATTTTTTCCAAAATCTACAGTCCAAAAATTAATCAGAGAATATAAAAAATTTAAAAGAATAGGAAAGGCTTGGCAGATAGTACTCAAAGAAGAGAAAAATTTTCAATTTTTGTTTAAAATTTAAATATGAAAATCCATTTTATTGGCATTGGGGGGATTGGGGTTTCAGCTTTGGCAAGATACTATCTCAAAAAAGGATATATTGTTTCAGGTTCGGATTTGGTAGCTTCTGAAATTACAAAAGCTCTCGAAAAACTAGAGGCTAAAATTTTTATTGGAAAGCACAAAGCAAAAAATTTGGCAAAAGATGTTGATTTGGTTGTGTATAGTCCAGCAGTTCCAAAAGATAATCCAGAATTACTAAAAGCTAAAAGCTACAAACTAAAAACTAAATCATATCCTCAAGCTTTAGGAGAATTAACAAAAAAGCACTTTACGATTGCAGTCTGTGGATCTCATGGAAAATCGACAGTAGCAGCAATGATTGGCTTGGTCTTAACTAAAGCAAGGCTAGATCCGACAGTAATTTTGGGAACCAAATTAAGAGAATTTAGAGATTCAAATTGCAGAGTAGGGAAGGGAAATTATTTGGTAATTGAAGCTGACGAATACAAAGAATCTTTTTTAAATTATTGGCCAAAAATCATTGTTTTGTTAAAC
>CAYSYN010000099.1:0-1924 GCA_964435445.1 uncultured Candidatus Saccharibacteria bacterium | reverse complement strand
AGAGGCTGCCAAAAGAATTATTAATTTTCCCCTCCAAAGCCATTATCAAAAAAAAGATATTGAAAAAATGATATTTGCTTTGAAAGAAATTCTAAATTTTTTAAAATGAAATTGGGCTGGCGGGCAAGCATCCACAGAACACCTAGTATCGGGATCAACTCCGCCAGCCCTTTTTAAGTTTTCCACATCTTGACAAAGTTTTTCAGAATGAAAAAATGAAATAAGAAAAGCACCTAGATAGAGGTCGACTAGGTGCAAAAGTACATTAAAAAAATGGCAAAAAAGAAAAAAACCAAGAAATCAAAAAAAGCAAAAAAGAAGAGGAAGAGGAAGAGAAAAAAATAAAAAGCTGCCCCACATTGGGTCTTCCCGTGTGGGGTTTAGAAAACTTCAATGAAAGTTGAAATTGAAGCAACGAACCTTGAGCTCGGTAAGCCAATTAAAAAACTAATAAAGGAGAAAGTCAGCAATATAGAGAAATTTGCTAAAAAAATTTTTGGAAAAAATTACTGGAATGGATTTTTTGGAAAAGGAAAACCAAGAGCTCAAGCTTTCTTTGAAGTTAAAAAATTAAAAGGACCTTATTTTTATGTAGAATGCCAAATGACTCTTCCCGGAAAATTGATCAGGGCAACAGCTAAAAGAGAAGATTTAGAAATAGCCATTAATTCAGTAAAAGAAAAACTAGAAAGACTAATTAAAAAATATAAAAAGAAGCCTTTAGCAAAGTATGAAAGAGGAGCAAGAAAAGCAAAAAGAAAATTGAAAACATCGTTTTTAGCTAAGAGAAAAGAGTCTAAAAGAGTTCTGGAGGAGGGTTCTTGACATTTTAAAAAAAATTATTAAAATTTAAACGAAAACTGGTTAATCGCTTTTTTTATCCCTTTGTTTTTTCTCCAGCCGGTGCATGCACCGGCTGGAGAGTTAGCTTCTCTCTGGGTGAACTCAGAGAGAGGTAAGCGATTAACCAAAAAATATTATGAAAAAAACAAAGGGGTCCATTCGATGGGCCAAAGAAAAAAAATTAAAATTTCTAGGAATTCATTTAATTGCCGAATTTTGGGGTGGAAAGACAATTGAGAACTCAAAAGAACTTGAGAAGATTTTGAAATTGGCTGCCAAAAAAGCTGGAAACACACCCTTGGAATTTGCTTCCCATAAATTTAACCCCCACGGAATGACGGGGGTTTTATTACTGGCTGAATCTCACATTTCCTTTCATTCTTGGCCAGAACACAATTACATAGCTTTGGACATTTTCACTTGTGGTCCAAAAACTTTCCCTGAAAGGGCTTTGGAAGCTCTAAAGAAAGAGTTAAAACCAAAAAAAGTAATCATAAAGATGATTAAAAGAGGCAAAATAAATGGTAAAAAAATACCGAATTCTTAAAAGGATCTATAGAAAGTTTCTTTCTTTTTCCAAAAAGGACTTTTTTGTTGCCATTAAACAATTCTCCCCTTCTTTAGCAGGAATTAAAATTTCCTACAAAATATTAAATCAATTTTTTGAAAATTATGAAAAAACTTCTTTTCTTTTATTTCTTAAAAAAATAAAAGACATTATTTATTCAAAAAAAATTAGCCTTTTTCTTTTAAGAAACTTTGAAGAAGATTGGAGTTTATGGCGTTATATAGCTTTTCTAGAAAAGGAAAATTTAGTCAGTTTTGATAGGAAAGGAAAAGTAAAATATGTAAATTCCGTACTTTTAAAATCTTTACCAAGACCCCAAACCGAGAAGGAAATTAAGAAGAAATTAGAAAAAAAACTGAAAATAAAAATAAAGAAAGATGATTTTGTTTTCAACCTTTTTAAAAAAGATTTTTCTTTTTTTCCAGAAAAAGAATTTGATCAACTTCCTATTTCTCAAGGATCTGCTATTTTTATTGTCTCTAAAATTTTAGAATATCTTCCTCTTTATCAAAC
>CAYSYN010000098.1:0-1956 GCA_964435445.1 uncultured Candidatus Saccharibacteria bacterium | reverse complement strand
GGAAATAGGCATCAGCATAGACAAAATGGTTGAGATACTGCGTTCAGTCGGCAGAAACGAAGAGATGTGGCTCGCCATCTCGGATACGCTGCTCATGAAGTTCGGGAACTTCACATTTTCCATGAACTTATACGACCCAAGCACAATCACAGAGGCGAAAAAAACCCCTGAAATAGAGTTCACATCGGAAATCATAATGGACGGCGAAGCCTTCAGGAGAGCAATAGAGGCGGCGAAGAGGATAAGTGAGTATGTGACGCTCAGCGTTAAGGATGCCGCCTTCACAGTGAAGGCAGAGGGGGAGAGCATGAACATGGAGATGAATCTTAGAGAGGACGAGCTGTATGATTTTGAGGCGGGAGATGCACGCTCCACATACTCATTGACATACCTGACCAGCATAGCGAGGGTCTTCGCAAACACAGAGATTGTCATCAAATTAGGTAACGATGTGCCTGTGGAAATATCGGGGAAAATCGCAGAGGGTAATGTAGCAGTCGTATACCTGTTAGCACCGACAATTATGTAGAAACCCTCCCCCTATTTTTTCATTTTTTTGGATATGACCCCAAAATTCTTTGTAGTGCTGTCGGGAAGTTCTTTTGACAGAAAGATAGACTTCTCACAGTATAATGTTATGCTCCCTTCTTACTATTTCCTCTCAAGACGCACAAAAAAGTTCAGTATCAACGCCTTCATTCCGAAATGCAAGGAGTGGTTTTTAGATAGTGGAGGCTTCTCACTCCTCTCAAAACTGAAAGATTATCCGTTTACGCTTGAGCAGTATGCCCTTCTGATAAAGAGAAAGAAACCTACCTACGCTGCAACTATGGATTACCCTTGTGAGCCTGAACTTCTGAAAGAAACGAGTATGAGCATAAAGGAAAGAATAATGAGAACTGTTGAGAATGCGGAAATAATGCTCAATAATTACGATTTTCGTCGGACAAAAATCGTTCCTGTCGTGCAAGGATGGTCTATTGATGATTACCGCCACTGCATTGAAGAGATGCACAGGCGTGACTTGCTAACCGATTATGTCGCATTCGGTAGCATGTGCAGACGCATGAGAATTACGGAGGCACGCAAACTCATAACGAAGCAGAAAGAATACTTGCGAAAATTCACAGATGCGAAGGCTCATTACTTCGGCATCAAGATTTCCTTCCTGAAAGATTTAACGATTTTCAGGAATGTTGACTCGTTTGACACGGCAGCATGGACGCATAATCACGACGGAGTTAGGAGGTATGCACGAAAACAGGAAGAGTTGAGAAGGAATTACGAAAGATATATTGCGAAACTGTCTGAGGTGCTGAGGTTAAATTCTTTGCAGGCATCTTTATATATTTGAGAGGAGGTGGTGAAAATGCTCACACATGTCGTTGATGTCTTCAAATATAAGAAGTTCAGGCACGGTGTTTTGTATAATACGGATATTAGAAAATTCCTGAAAAATGCTGAAGATGCGTCTTTTGATTTGATTTTGACCGACCCTCCGTATGGTTTGAACAAATCCCCCTTTGATGATGGCGATATTGTATTTCAGATTGAGCATGACTTATACAGAGTGCTGAAAGATGATTCATTCTTCGTGTTTTACTACTCTGTCAAGAAGCTCAATAATATTGCGAAGTTCAAATACTTTAAATACTTGTGGCAAATCATCGCCCTCTTCCCCTCATCGTTCAGCAAGTCTTCCATAGGGGATAGGTGCTATGCTCCTGTCCTCATCTTCGGGAAGGGGAAGCCGAAAGTCCAATACCGAAGGCAAGATGTCATACCCACAGCGGAGATTTTCAGCGTCAAAGGTGCGATAAACAACCAGCTCTTTAAGCCGACATTCACCACCTCCGTGCTTTTGCAGATGTTTCACGGAGGAGGAGTTGTCTTTGACCCATTCGCAGGATTCGGCTCTATCTGCTTCGTCTGCGAGCAGCTCGGAATAGAATGGGT
>CAYSYN010000097.1:0-1963 GCA_964435445.1 uncultured Candidatus Saccharibacteria bacterium | reverse complement strand
AAGGGACCGCCTTTAGCAAAGGTAGAGAAAGTTGAGATTGACTGGGAGGACTTCAAGGGTGAATTTGAAGTTTTTGAGATAAAATATTGAAATGAAAAAAGAAAAAGAGTTTTTTGTAGGAATAGATTTAGGGTTAGAAAAGAACAAAACTTCTGCTATCTGTGTTATAGTAAAGAAAAAGAAAAGAATTTTTCCCAAAATAGATTGGTGCAAAAACTGTCAAAATATTTTGGGAAAAGAGGTCTTTAAAAAATTAAAACCTCTTTTAAAAAAAACGAAAGTTATTGCTATAGATTCTCCTTTAACAAAAGGAAGAGGGAAAGGAAAAATGAGATTATTTGAAAAATTTTTTTCTAGAAAAACTTTCAGGGAAGCTAAAATCAATCCCGTCCCCCCAGCTTTAATTGAATCTGTCCAAGAATTTTCTTTAAAGTTAAGAAAAAAATTAGAAAAAGAAGGTTTCATTTTAGATATCAATCTCATTGAAGTTTCTTCAAGAATTTCTTCAGCTTTTTTAGATTTTTCTTTCATCTCTGAGCTTCCAAAAAATTTTAAAATCCCTTGTCAAACAAAAGATCAAAAGTCAGCTTTCTTTGCTGCCATCTTAGCATTTTTGCACTCAAAATTTAAAACAAGATACATAGGGTACAAAGATGGATTTTTGTTTTTACCCCAAATTACTTTTTGGAAAAAAGAATGGCGAAAAAAATTTTATCTTGCTTGGAAAGAAAGGCCGAGGTTAAAATACAGATATTTGATAACAAATTGTTTTGAAAAATGAATTTAAATGAAAAAATTTTCATTTTTATAAATCAGCAATTAGCCAATCCTCTTTTAGATTTTTTAGTTTTATGGATTTTTTTCCCTCTTTTTTCTCTCTTAGTTTTAGTTCCTTTCTTAATGCTTTTTTCAAAAAGAAAAAAAATCTTGGGTCTTTTTTCTCTTTTTTGTGGGTTTTTTCTTTATTGGTTTGGCCATTCAATTTTGAAACCAATCTTTCGTATTTCCAGACCATTTGAATTTATTGAAAATGTGAGAATAATTGGTCCTTGGCACACAAGCTCTTTTTCTTTTCCCTCAACAACCACCATGTTAGCTTTTGGATTAGCCCTACCTATTTTTTTCAAAGATAAAAAATGGGGAAAATTTTTGCTTCTTTTAGCTTTTTTAGTTGGTTTTACTGTCATTTACACAGGCTTTCACACTCCCTTGGATGTTTTAGCTGGAATTTTCTTTTCTTTGTTGTTTGTTTGGCCCCTCCAAAAAATTTTATGAAAATTTTAGGAATTGATTTGGCAGGTTCTGAGAAACAAAAAACGGGAATTTGTATTTTAGATGAGAAATTAGAAGCTCAATGCTTTTGCCTTTTTAAAGACAAAGAAATTTTAAATTTGATAGAAAAAATAAAGCCAAAACTAATAGCCATTGATGCCCCTTTAACTTTGCCAAAAGGAAGAAAAACTTTGAAGAGAAAGTCAAAGATTCATTTCAGAGAATGTGACAGAGAGCTTTTTAAATTAAAAATTAAGTTTTTTCCCATTACTTTAGGGCCAATGAGAAAACTAACAGAAAGGGGAATAAAATTAAGAAAAATTTTAGAAAAAAATTACAAAGTAATTGAAGTTTTCCCCGGAGCTACTCAAGATATTTTGAAAATTCCAAGAAAACAAAAAGGTTTGGAAAAACTGAAGGGAGGGCTTGAAAAACTAGGAATTAAAATTTTAAAGGAAAACCCAAATGGAGATGAATTAGATGCTATCACTTGCGCTTTTACTGGCTGGCTTTATTTGAAAGACAAAGCAAGATCTCTGGGAAATAAGAAAGAGGGCCAGATTGTTGTTCCCAAATAAAAAAAATCTTAAGGAACTTTCCTTAAGATAATGCAAGATAGCGCGGCAATAGCCTAAAGTAGTAGGTACTATAACTAAGAATAAAGAGTAAAAAGGAAACATAAGAAGAGTTC
>CAYSYN010000096.1:0-2104 GCA_964435445.1 uncultured Candidatus Saccharibacteria bacterium | reverse complement strand
TTTCAAAAGGAGAAATTTTTTCTTCTCTAATTTTTTCTTTTAAGGAAGTTTTGAAAAGGAAAAGAAGAATTTCTTTTTTAAGAAGATGCCTTGCTAAGATAATTTCTCTTTGGCTTAAATTTAAAAGATTTTCTAAAAATTCAAGTTTTGGAAAATCTTCTTTTAGAAGAGAAAGATCTTTTCTAATTTTCTCTTCTCTTTGAGAGGCAATTTCAATAATTTTTTGATGATTAAAGATTTGGGTTAAATTTTCACTGATTTTTTTAATTTCTTCTTTTTTCAATCTTTTAATCGCTCCTTGATGAAGTAAAATACTCTCTTTGATAGTAAGAAGCTGGAAAAGATCGCTGGCTTTATCTAAGGCTTCTTTTTCTTCAAGGTAAAATTCAATTTCTTGATTGATAAACTCCAAAGAGGAAGAAGTAAGCTTTTTTAGAAGATCAATTGAGGTTGAGGAAAGAGAAAAAGTTTTAGTGGAAGAGGAAAAAAGAAAATCTTCAAAAAGCTCTTTGGAGTGGTTTAAAGTTTCTAATTTAAGATCAACTGCTTTTAAAAGTGCTTCTTTTTTAATTTCAAATTCATCTTTTTGAGATGAAAAAGGCAGGGCTTTGAAGATTTCTTTAAAAAGATTAGGAAAAGAAAAGGCTTCTGCCTTTTTAATTTCGCCAAAATAAAAAAGAGAAAGGAAAGTTAAAACAATTAAAACTTTAGCAAGTTTTTTCATAGGTTTTTAAGAATGATTTCTACTTTTCTTTCAGTTTTTTTAGGAAAAGAAACTTGTTTTTCAATCATTTCTTTTTCTTTAGCAATAGCCTTTTTATTTAAGCCCGAGAATTTAGGAGTTGAGGTAAAAAGAAAGAGAATAAGAATTGCTAGGGTAGCTGAAAAGATAAAAATTGGTTTGAGAAAAGAAACTGAAGTTTTTTCTTCAATTTCTAATTCTAAATTGAGAGCAGGAAGAAAGACTGGAGTTTCTTCTTTGAAAGACTTTAATTTTTGAGCTAAACTAATTAAAACCCTATCCTCTTCTGAAGGAGGAATTTTGCCAGAAAGTTTTTCTTCAAAAATTTTCGCTTCTTTTTTTTCTTTTATTTTTTGAATTAAAAACTTTAGCATTGATTTTATTGAAAATTGAAATCTTCCTCTAAAATTTTTTTCAATTTTTTTAAGGCTCGATATTGAATGATTCGAATGGCACCATCACTTTTTTTAAGAATTTTTCCTACCTCTTTTGAAGAAAGTCCTTCAATAAATCTTAAAACCAGTACTTCTCGTTGAATTTCAGGAAGTTTTTTTAAAGCTTTTTCTAAAACCTCTTTTTCTAGAGCCTGGGAAGTTTTTTCAAAAGGAGAAGGTTCTGAAGAAGCAAATTGAATCATTGGATCTTCTAAACTTTCCAAAGAAGTTACTGGTTTTGAAGTTCGATAAAAATCGATGACGGTGTTTCGAGCAATTTTTAAAAGCCAAGAAGAGATCGATCCTTCTTTTTTAATTTTAAATTTCTTGATTTTTTTAAAAGCTTTCAAAAATACTTCCTGAACCAGATCTTTGGTAATTTCAATATCTGAGGTTTTCCAATAAATAAACCGAAAGACTCTTGGTCCGTATTTTTTGTAAATCTCTTCAAAGGCAAAAAGGTCGCCTTGTTTGGCTTTTTTAATTAGTTTTTCTTCTTCTAACATAAGAAACGAAAAAAGAGTCCAAGTTGTTTCTTAGCTTTATTTTACCTTTTTTCTTAATTTTCTTCTTATCTCTTTAGGAGAAAGAGAGCGAAGGAAATATAATTTTGCTCTTCTTACCTTATATTTTTCCAGAATTTTGATTTCTTTAATAGCTGGAGAATGTAAAGGATAAATTTTTTCAACTCCAATTCCATCTAAAACGTTTCGAACACAAAATGTACCATCAAGCCCTTTGCCATGCCGCGTAGCAATAACAATACCCTCAAATTCGGAGGTTTTTTCTTTTCCTCCTTCAAAAAATCTTTCGATCACTTTTACCTTCATTCCTGGTCTTATTTCAGGAAGATCTTTCCTTAAATTTTCCTGGATAAAAGAAATTTTTTCCTCCATACGCTCCAAAATTATAATAAAAATTTCATTTT
>CAYSYN010000095.1:0-2152 GCA_964435445.1 uncultured Candidatus Saccharibacteria bacterium | reverse complement strand
AAATTTGAAAAATTTTCAAAAAGAGAGAGACAAATTGAAAAAAAGGCTCTCTCTGAGCCTTTTTAAAAATCATGACAAAAAAAATATTTACCAAAACTGAACCAGAAAAAAAATTGACAAAGTATATCAAAAAGAAAGCAGGAAGATCTACCCAGACAGGCCAAATTACTGTCAGGCATAGGGGCGGGGGAGTAAAAAGATTGTACAGGATAATAGATTTTGACCAAGAGAAAATGGGAATTGAGGGAAAAGTTGTTGCTCTAGAATACGATCCAAATAGAACAGCTTATATTATGCTTGTTGAATATGAAGATGGAGAAAAAAGATACAGATTAGCTCCAGATGGAATAAAAGTGGGAGAAAAAATAATTTGTGCAGAAAAAGCAGAAATTAAAATTGGAAACAGAATGAAATTGAAAGAAATTCCTGTTGGTACCCAAGTTTTTAACATCGAACTGATGCCAGGAAAAGGAGGAAAAATGGTGAGGGCAGCTGGAACATCTGCTAAAATTCTGGGCCAAGAGGAAAAGTATACTATTTTAGAAATGCCTTCAAAAGAAGTAAGAAAAGTATTTTCAGAATGCTTTGCGACCATTGGAAGAGTTTCCAATCCTGGCCACATTTTTGAAGATATTGGAAAAGCAGGAAGGAGAAGATTGAAAGGCTGGAGGCCAACAGTGAGAGGTTCCGCTATGAACGCAGTTGATCATCCCCATGGAGGAGGGAAAGGCAAGGCTCCTATTGGCCTGCCTTATCCTAAAACTCCTTGGGGAAAACCTGCTTTGGGAGTGAAAACGAGGAAGAAAAAGTGGACAGACAAATTAATTATTAAAAGGAGAAAATAAAAAATTATGGCAAGATCAAAGAAAAAAGGACCATACGTTGATCCAAAATTGTTAAAGAAAGTGCAAAAATTAAAAAAAGAAGGAAAAGAAGAACCCATTAAAACTTGGGCGAGAGATTGCACCATTATTCCAGAATTTATTGGAATTACTTTTTTGGTTCACGATGGAAAAAATTTTGTTCCAGTAAAAGTAAGAGAAGAAATGGTAGGACACAGATTAGGAGAATTTGCTCCTACGACAAAGTTTTTCAAGCACGGTGGTAAAAAGCAAAGAGAACTAGAAAAGAGGTTAGCAGAGAAGGAAGCTGAAAGGTTGAGAAAAACAATGAAAGAATAAAACATGGAAGTTAAAGCCCATTTGAGATATTTGAGAATGGCCCCAAGAAAAGTGAGATTAGTAGCAGATTTAATAAGAGGAAAAGAAGTAAAAGAAGCTAAAGAAATTTTGAATTTTTGCAAAAGAAGGGCGGCAAAACCTTTATTAAAACTTTTAAATTCAGCTGTCGCCAACGCAAAGCACAATTTCAATCTAAAAGAAGAAAATCTTTTCATTTCCAAAATTTTAGTCAATGAAGGTCCAAGATTAAAAAGAATTTTCCCTAGAGCGAGGGGAAGAAGAGACATCATTCAAAAGAAAATGTCACATATTACCATTGTTTTAGAAGAAAAATCATAAAATATCATGACCCACAAAACCCATCCAAAAGTTTTAAGAGCAAAAAGAATGGAAGATTGGCTATCTCGTGGTTTTTACGAGAAAGATTTTGCTAAAAAATTACAAGAAGATTTCAAAATAAGGAAATTTTTGGAGGAGAAAATAGGTTCTCTTTACATTGAAAAAATAGAAATTGAAAGATCTCCTTCTAGAGTCAATGTTATCATTCACACCTCAAGGCCGGGAATGGTTATCGGGAGGAGGGGAGAAGATATTGAAAAACTGAGAAAGGAATTAGAGGAAAAAATTTTGAAAAGAAAAGGGGAATTAAAATTGGAAGTTAAAGAAGTACCAAATCCTTGGACTTCAGCTACTTTGGTAGCAAAGTGGATGGCAAATCAGGTAGAGAAAAGGGTTCCTTATAGAAGAGTTTTAAAAATGGCTCTCTCAAGGATTATGTCTCAAAAAGGAGTGAAAGGAGCGAGAGTTCAATTAAAAGGAAGATTGGACGGAATTGAAATTGCCAGAACTGAATGGATGCAAAGAGGAAGATTGCCAAGGCAAACTTTAAGGTCTGATATAGATTATGGGGAAGCAGAAGCTTTTTGTAGCTATGGGGTAGTGGGAGCTAAAGTTTGGATTTTCAAAGGAGA
>CAYSYN010000094.1:0-2195 GCA_964435445.1 uncultured Candidatus Saccharibacteria bacterium | reverse complement strand
ATGCACACAAAAGTATTTAAAGGTTTCGGTGAGTAACTATGTCGAAAATCGAGCGCCGCTCGTAGTCCTTGATTACCACTTCCCTTTCGTAGCGCTCGTAGAAGCTGAACAGCTTTCTCATATCAACCGTAACATATGTTACTTTCGTTACTTCGCTTCCCTCTCTTACACTTTTTCTATATGTTTTGAATCCGAATTTGTTTCTCAATATCAAACCGATTCTTATCATCAAGCTTCTTTTATCGCGCTCGGTCAATTTTTCTGCGTCTATTCCGTTAAGCGAACAAAAACCGCCAACAACCGCATCAAATCTAATATCTACGCGCTTGTTCATATCGTTCAAACTGAACTGATTTTCCTCGATTCCGAGCTCTCTTGCTACTACTGATTTAATAGCGAGATACACATCATATGTTTCCGAGTATCTTTCCTCATCGAGTCTGCTTTCCAACTTTATCTTTAAATTATCTGGATAATATTTTCTCGGCACGAAAAAGAGCAGACCGCCGAGCACCTCCGCGCTCCTTCCCTCAATTCCAGCGTTGATTAAATTCTTTATAAACTCGTTGAGCGATTGCTTCCCCTCCTCTATATCGTAATTAAGCAGATAGTATATCCTCATCTCGCTTAGAAAGTTATTTATGTATGCGTAATAGTTGCTCTTCGTTACTACTTTCGGTATGAACTTCGGATTCTTGAACATCGTTATGACGAAGCACCTATCCTTTATATCACTTGGTAAATCCCTGTTCGTTGCGAACGCTTTTATCCCAAATGCGTTGTAATATCCTATCGCTCTTTCATTTTTCATGCGCTTGTAGTAATTTCCCTGCCTTATTCCGCTCCTGAGCATGGCGAACAGCTCCTTCTCCTCGACCGTCTGGCGCTCCTCGTCCTTCACGATTTCGTCGAAAATGAGCGTTATTCTGTGCCAATCCAGCTCCCGAACCATTACCGCGATGCTTATGTTGCCAGTTCTGCTCGTCCGGTAGCACATGTCGGCGAGCGCTTCGAGTACGCGGGATTTTCCGCTTCCCTTTTCGCCGCCCACGAAAATATAAGGCGCTGTTTCTATCATCTCCTGAAAGTAGCTGCCTACAACGAAGCCAGCTAAGTAAACGTAATCCTGCTTGTCCATGAGCCAGAACCTTTCCTGCAATCTCTCTATTAATATTTCGAAAAATTCCTCGAAGCGTGTTGGATAGGTTTTGCAGTCGAAGAGCATGGTGTCGCTGATGATCAGAACGTTGCTCAGCGTTCGCAAGTATTCGAAATTTTTGTCTATTTTTTCCAGAGTCCTCAACTGCCGCTCGGTCAAGCGGTTCTCATCCAGCCATTCCAAAAGATATACCACCAGCTGCTTCTCTTTGAGCGAGAAGCAGAATATAGCCTTGTTCTTGAAGCTGCCTATCTGCGCGTAGCCGTACTCGAGGATGTAATCACCTTGCTTGTAATGATACGTCTTTTCGAGCATTTCCTCTGTGAGAACGATGTTGTCGAGAAGGTCGTGCGCGTCTCTAAAAATTATTTTACTACTCAAAGGTTTATCCTTGAACTTGAGCTCGAACGCCTTGGGTGAGAATACCATGCGTCTTATTAACATACTTTCTGGGTCATAGCTGTATTGCAGCAGACCCTCGTTTCTGTAATCTTCAAGCTCTTTGGTATAGTGAAAGTCGATACGTGCCTTCTCAAACGGAATCTTTATCATACAACCTACCCGTTTTGTAGACAATGTAGACAATGTAGACGCATATACGGAAAGCACTCTGATGCGGACATTGTCTTACCTATGTAGTGTAGGTAGTGTAGTCTATTGTAGACATAGTTATTTTTAATTATTAGCTTAAATTTATTAATTAATAAATAATATAAAGGCAAGTAACGTGCCTTTTTTGTGAAAATTCTATGTCTACTTTGCCTACATTGTCTACATCCATCATTCACGAACACCACCTTCCATCAACCTGTTAATTATATCGTCGTAAGTTTCCCCCTTCCTACCCAAGCGCTTCAGCTTCTCCCTCGTAGAAATTTTGATGGGTATCCTTGTGAGCTCCGATTTTTCCATCTTTACCACTATGTATCATTATGTAACATAAAGTATTTAAAATTAACGATGGGGCCGCCAGGATTCGAACCCGGACCTAATTCTCCACCCACTCGACCTTGGCATCGTAGTCGTCGAGGACTAA
>CAYSYN010000093.1:0-2225 GCA_964435445.1 uncultured Candidatus Saccharibacteria bacterium | reverse complement strand
GAAAAGATTACTTTTTTCTTTTTTGCGGGGAAAGATAAATGCTCTTTTAGGAGTAATGAGAAGATTAAAAGGAATTCCTTTTTCCTGCAGATTCTGTATTCTTTTCCATAAACGGTTTTCCGAAGAAGCTGGTTCTTCAATTACTGAAGCTGGATATTCATTGAGAGAAATATCTTCAATAGGCAATTTTCCAAAAATACATTGAAAATGGATGGAATTTAAGGTAGCACCTGCTCCTATACCGTTGAAGAAAATTCTGCTTTCTGGCCCCAATATTTTTGTTATTCCTATGATACTCAAATCTCTTCTCTCTATCTTTTGTTCTCTCCTTTCAAATTTCTTATTTTTTATTGGGAAGAGTAACAGATGTACAGGCAATATGGGAAACTGGTTAAATACTATTGCCCACTCTTTCGTTCTAGTAATATTCGTGACTCTCATAACAATCAATTTTTCTAGTTTCTGCAAAATTCTTTCATTTTCACCTCTGGGTCTTTTCTCTCTTTGGAGCGAGACCACCATTACTGTAAAAATTCCTATTTGTTTCACTTCCCGAATTTCGGGAAAATATTTAACAACTCCTTTTTTGAGAGCTTCTTTAAATTGAATTTTAAGGATCTCATAAAGTATAAAACATCACCTATTCAAGTTATAAAAGATTTTCTCAATTTCGTCAAATACTTTTTCTTAGATTCGATTTCAGCTAAAATCAAATAATGAAAGAAGCTTATCTTTACAAAAAACTTCCTGGAAAAAGAGTTCAATGTAGAACTTGTGCGCATTATTGCATCTTATCTCATGGAGAAAGAGGAAAATGTGGAGTAAGGGAAAACATTGATGGGAAATTATATGCGCTAAACTACGAAAAAGCTATTGCTATAAACATAGATCCAATTGAGAAAAAGCCATTTTATCATTTTTTGCCCGGAACCCATTCTCTCTCTATTGCCACTGTAGGTTGTAATTTCATTTGCAAAAATTGCCAAAACTGGGAGATTTCTCAAGCTTTCAAAGGAGCAAAAGAAATCCCAGGAGAAAGAATTTCTCCTAGAGAAATTGTGGAGATGGCTTTAAAATACAAAGTTCCTTCCATTTCTTATACTTATACAGAGCCTACAATTTTTTTAGAATATGCTTTAGATACAATGAAATTGGCAAAGGAAGCTGGTTTAAAAAACAATTTTGTTTCAAATGGCTTTATGTCCCCTGAATCTGCAAAATTGGTCATTCCCTATTTGGACGCCAACAATATTGACATTAAAAGTTTTGATGACAAATTTTATCAAGAAATTTGTGGTGGCAGATTAGAACCTGTTTTAGAAACTGCCAAATTAATGAAAAAATCTGGAGTTTGGGTAGAAATTACAACTTTGGTTATTCCTACTCTTTCAGATTCTGAAAAAATGTTTTATGACATTGCTACTTGGATCAAAGAGAATTTGGGACCTGAAACTCCTTGGCACGTCTCTCAATTTTCAGGTGTTATTTCTTGGAAATTGCAACATCTTCCCAATACCCCCCTAGAAACCTTGGAAAAAGCGATAAAGATTGGAAGAGAAGTTGGTTTAAAATACGTTTACATTGGAAACATCCCAGGGCACGAAGCAGAAAATACTTATTGTCCAAAATGTAAAGAATTAGTTATTTCCAGAGTCAATTATCACATTCACCGCTACGATAAAGAAGGCAAATGTCCAAAATGTGGTGAAAATTTGAATTTGATTTTGAAATGAAATGAGCTGGAGACAAGCAATTAAAAAAGGACAAGAAATAATTTTGGTAACTGCTTCAAAGAACGGAAAGCCAAGAGCGATTGTAGTTATCTCTCCTTAATTTTTACTAGATAAGTGTCATGTCTTAGACAAAAAATTCCCCACTTATCTATCAGTTCTTCTAATGCTTCTATGTTAACTCTGGCTAATCCCATTTGATCACCGTTTTAAATATATAAAAGTTTTCAAGGATTGTCAACAAAATTTAAAAAATTCCCGAAAAAATTCGGGTTTTTGAAAGATCGAATGTGAGGGAAGCTAAAATAGAGGTTTTAACAGCTTTCTTTGGGACTTTCTCTCAGAAATAATCCAAACTGTAACGATCAATGTAACTCCCATCCCAACACCTAAATTTATCCAGAAAACAAGAGAAGTCAACCAAGTAGGACGAAGTTGAGTTAATTCATATATCCATGGCCACACTACAAATTCCATTACCAACCACTGGATAAT
>CAYSYN010000092.1:0-2228 GCA_964435445.1 uncultured Candidatus Saccharibacteria bacterium | reverse complement strand
CGGGTCTTGTAAACCCGAGGTTGTGGGTGCAAGTCCCACCGCCGGCTCAATTTTTTCCTAAAGCGGTCTCCTTGATGTTGAGCGCTTTTTGAGATAAAATGAAATATTATGAAAAAAATCGATTTTGTCTTATGGAAAAAAGAGGTGAGAGAAGGGGTGAAAAGAGCGAAAAATTTAAAGGAATTGGAGGAAATTTATGAAAAATTTTTGGGAAAAAAAGGAAAGATTACCCAACTTACAAAAAAGCTTCCAAAACTCAAAAAGAAAGAAAGGATTGAGCTAGGAAAAAAAATAAACAAATTCAAAAAATTTTTAATTTCTCTTTTGGAAAAAAAAGAAAAAGAGCTCAAGGAGACATTGAAAAAAATAGAGAAAAAAGAATTCTTTGATATTACCCTTCCTCCCAAAAAACCTCAAATAGGACACTTGCATCCTTTAACTTTAGTAAAAAGAAAAGTTCAAGAAATTTTTCAAGCAATGGGGTTTGAAATAGTGGAGGGACCAGAAATTGAAGATGAATGGCACAATTTTGATGCTTTAAATATCCCTCCAGATCATCCAGCAAGAGATGTTTTGTCTTTGGGTAAAACTTTTTACTTGAAAGATGGAGGATTAATGAGAACTCATACCTCCTCTGTGCAAATTCGTTACATGGAAAAAAATCAGCCCCCTTTAAGGATTATTGTTCCGGGAAGAGTTTTTCGAGCTGAGGCCACAGATGCTTCCCATGAAATAGATTTTTGGCAGTTGGAAGGGTTGATGGTAGACAGGGAAATTTCTGTAGCCAATTTTAAAGCTATTATGGAAGAGTTTTTATCTAGGTTTTTTGAGAAAAAAACAAAAATAAGGTTAAGACCATCTTACTTTCCCTTTACTGAACCTTCTTTTGAAGTTGACATTTTATGTGTTATCTGCGAGGGAAAAGGGTGTTCTGCTTGTAAAGAGACAGGGTGGTTAGAAAGTGGAGGGGCGGGAATGGTTCACCCTAAAGTTTTCAAGAATTGTAAATTAAACCCAAAAAATTGGCAAGGATTTGCTTTTGGCATGGGTTTGAATAGATTGGCTATGTTAAAGTACAAAATTCCAGATATTCGACTTTTTAACTCTGGTGATTTAAGGTTTATAAAACAATTCTAACATGCTTTTTTCCTATAACTGGCTACAATCTTTTTTTAAGAAAAAACTGCCCAGCCCAAAAAAGCTGGCCAATTTGATTACCATGCACTCTTTTGAAGTGGAAGATTTGGAGAAAACAGACAGAGATTTTGTTTTAGACATTGATGTTTTACCAAACAGACCAGATTGCTATTCTCATTTAGGAATAGCCAGGGAAATCTCTGCCATTTTAGGTCTAAAGTTAGAAATGCCAGAAATTAAATTTGAAGAGGAAAACAAATTCAAGACAAAAGATTTTATTTCACTTGAAATTAAAGCAAAGTGTCCTCGTTATACAGGGAAAATCATTCTTTATCCTGAAATAAAAACCTCTCCTCCTTGGTTGAGAAAAAGATTAGAAATTTGCGGAATAAAATCAACGAATACCGTTGTTGACATTACAAATTACGTCATGCTTGAAATAGGACAACCTCTTCACGCTTTCGACTACGAAAAAATTGAAGGAAAAAAAATTGTTGTTAGGTTTGCCAAAAAAGGAGAAGAAATTTTAACTTTAGATGAGGAAAGATATATTTTAGACAAAAATGTTTTGGTTATAGCTGACAAAAAGAAACCAATAGCTATTGCTGGTATTAAAGGAGGGAAGGAAAGCGCAATTTCTGAAAAGACAAAGATTGTTTTTTTAGAGAGCGCCAATTTTGACAAAAAAATTATTAGGAAAGGCTCGAGAGCAATAGATTTGCAAACTGAGGCTTCAAAGAGATTTGAGCACGGCCTAGATCCCAATCTAACAAAACTTGCCATAGAAAGAGCAGCTACTTTAATGGAGCAAGTTTGCAAAGCAAAAATAGCAAAAGGGGAAATAGATTATTATCCCAAAAAACCCTCCCCGAAATTTATATTTTTGGACCCAAAATACACCCATTCTCTTTTGGGAACAAAGATCGAATCTAAAAAACAGGTTCAAATTTTGAAAAATCTAGGTTTTGAAGCAAAAGTAGAAAAAGAAAAAATAAAAGTAAAAGTTCCTTCTTTCAGATTAGATGTAAATTTGCCAGAAGATTTAATAGAGGAAATAGGAAGAATTTATGGTTTTGAAAAAATAAAATCTC
>CAYSYN010000091.1:0-2276 GCA_964435445.1 uncultured Candidatus Saccharibacteria bacterium | reverse complement strand
CAATTACAATGGCTATTGCTTTAAATCAAGGTAAAATTACCCCAAAAACCGAATATGTTGATGAAGGTTATGTTAAGGTAGGAGGAAGAACTATTTATAACTATAAAAAAAGAAAGTGGGGAAGAAGAACAATGAGTGAAGTGCTTAGGTGGTCTATTAATACGGGTGCAGTTTTTGCAGAATCTTTAATTGGAGATAAAGTATTTTTGGAATACATTAAAAAACTTGGTTTCTTTGAGCCAACGGACGTAGAATTAGAAGGAGAAATTTTCTCGCTAAATCCGGAGCTTCAAAAAGGCTACAAAGCAAATTTTGCCACCGCCTCCTTTGGGCAGGGTATTGAATTGACTCCTTTGAATTTCGCAAGAGGATTTTGTGCCTTAGCAAACGGAGGAAAAGTTTTGAAAATGCATATTGTCTCAGAGATTAGAGAAAATGGTAAAATTATAAAGAAAGTTCCACCGGAAATTGTGAGAGAAAATATTTTTTCTAAGGAAAGTCTTTTACAACTTACAGAGATGTTAGTTGAGGTTGTAGAAAAAGGTTATGGTAAGAAAGCTCGTATACCCGGATATTGGATTGCTGGGAAAACTGGCACTTCACAAATTCCCTACACTGCTTTGGGAATAAATAAACGAGGATACAGTGAAAAAACTTGGCAGAGCTTTATTGGTTTTTTCCCAGCATTTGACCCTAAATTTCTAATTCTTGTAAAATTAGATAATCCAAACACCAGCACCGCGGAATATTCAGCCGCCCCTATTTTCAGAGAACTGGCCCAATATATTATTAATTACTACCAAATCCCCCCTGATTATATTGAAGAACAATGACCCATTTTTTAACAAAAACTATTCTTTTATTTGGTAAGCAGAAAGCAATTGTAGTTGCAGGTAATTATGCTGAGGATGCCGCTCAAGCCATCTTTTGTGTATTAAAAAGCCTTAAATTTAAAATATCAAAATTAACTTCTCCTCTCTCTTTAAAAACTGCTTTAAATATTGCAAAGAGCAAAATTTTAATTATTCCAGCAGAAGCAGAAGAAATTAAAAAGATTGTAAAAATTTTTCCTCTGGAGCAAATAAAAATTGTTGTTGTAACACCGCTTGGTGACATTCCTCCAGAAGATATTGTTTTTGCGGGAGAGAAAATAAAAAGAGATAAAATTTTACAATTTCTTAAAAAACTCTCACCACAAAAGTTTCTTGTATTAAATTATGATGACGAAACAGCCAGAGAGATAGATGAGTTTGTGAATATAAAAGATATCACCTTTGGGTTTGATAAAGGAGCAAACCTCCGAGCCTCAGATGTTATTTTGGATACAGAAGGCACAAACTTTAAACTGAATTTTGAAGGAAAAGTAATTCCCATTTGGTTAAACCATCTTTTTGGTAAAAAGCATATTTATGCAGCCCTAGCAGTTTTTGGAGTAGCTTACAATTTAAATATTAATTTTTTAGAAGTAGCCAAGGTTCTTAAAAATTACCAGCCACCTGCGGGCAAAGGAAAAATTATTAAGGGTATCAAAAACACCTTCATTTTAGATGACAGCGAAAATGCAAGCTTATATTCTATGATTGAGGCCTTGTTAGCATTGAAAGAAATTGGAAGCGAATCTCGCAAAATAGCCGTGTTGGGTGATGTAATAGGAATAGGCAAATATTCAATAGAAGCACATGAGGCAATAGGAGAATATGTGGCAAAGTGCGCAGATTTACTTTTTACTGTTGGCCCCAGGGCAAAATTTATCGCTCAAGGAGCAAGAAGAAAAGGGCTTCTTGAGGAAAATATTTTTAGTTTTGATACTACTAATGAGGCAAAATTGAAAGTTCAAGAAATTATTCAAAAAGGGGATATAATTTTAGTAGATGGTTCAAAAGAGATGAATATGCAAGAGATTGTAGAGGAGATTAAAGAAATATCTAAATAGTTGTTTTTTGATTAAAAATCTGTTAAATTGAAAAGATCGCAGAGTAGGAGGGGTGCGCCGAATTGGCAAGGCACCGGTCTTGAAAACCGGCTCCCGCTCAGCGGGATTGTGGGTTCGAGTCCCACCCCCTCCGCAAAAAACTGGCCCAAATCTAATCTGGGCCAGTTTTTATTTTTTATCTTTCTTTTCTCGCTTTTGGAAAAGATATAGTTTAAGGCTATCAATTGCTTCTTTTATGTCTGCTGAGGATGTGGAAAAAATTTCTCTGGCTCTATCTTTTGCTCTTAACCCAATTTTTAGATGGAAAATTGCTAATACCAGAAAAGCCGATGCAATCCACTTC
>CAYSYN010000090.1:0-2358 GCA_964435445.1 uncultured Candidatus Saccharibacteria bacterium | reverse complement strand
GCCAATCTCTTGAAAAATTCTTTTTTTGTTTTTGATAAGTAGCCAATTCTTGGTAAGTTAATCGTTACTACGCCAATAGATCCTGTTTTTGAACCTGACCCAAAAAGTCCTCCTCCACCCCGATTGTAAAGTTCTGTCAGGTTGAGTCTAAGTCTACAACACATTGAGCGAACATCTTCTGGGCTCATATTTGAATTAATATAATTTGCAAAATAATTTGTTCCGTATTTTGCTGAAGCTTCGAAAATTCCATCAAAAGCTGGCTCTTCCCAGGGGAAATCTTTGGTAATGTTTATCGTGGGAATGGGAAAATGGAATGGTCTTCCTTTAGCATCTCCTTCCATGTAAACTTCGTAGAGTGCCCTATCAAAAATTTTCATTTCTTCTTCAAAATCTTGGTAAGTTTTGTCTTGAGGTTTTCCACCAATGATGACAGGCATTTTGGCAAAAACGGAAGAAGGTTTTAAGTCTAAAGTAATATTGGTAAAGGGACACTGAAATCCTACCCTTGTCGGAATGGCCATATTGAACAAAAATTCTTGTAAAGCTTGCTTCACTTGTTGATAATTTAAGTTATCGTAGCGAATGAAAGGAGCTAAAAGAGTGTCAAAATTTGAAAAAGCAATCGCTCCTGCTGCTTCCCCTTGGAGTGTATACATAAAATTAACCACCTGTCCCAAAGCTGCTCTGAAATGCTTTGCTGGTTTTGATTCTATTTTTCCCGGAACTCCTCTAAAACCTTTTAGCAAAAGGTCGTAAAGATCCCATCCAACGCAATAAGGGCCTAAAGTATCTAAATTGTGGATATGGAAATCTCCAGATTCTTCAGCTTCCCTGATTTCTTTGGGATAAATTTTGTTTAACCAGTATCTTTTAATAATGTAAGTTGTGGCATAATGATTTAATCCTTGCAAAGAAAAAGCCATATTAGCATTCTCTTGAACCTCCCAGTCCAATCTCTCCAAATACTGGTCCAATCTATCTACCGCCTCTTCTGAATATTTGATAGCTTCTCTAATTCTCCTCCTTTGTTCCCTGTATAGAATGTAAGCTTTAGCTGTTTTCACTAATCCTTCCAAAATTAGAACTTCTTCTACTATGTCTTGAATCTGTTCTACGTGGGGAATTTCTCCTTTTTTAAAGCGCCTGTTTAAAATTCTCATCACTCTTTCAGCTAATCTTTTTGCTTTTTTCTTTTCCCCTTCCCCAGTGGCAGTTAAAGCTTTAAAAATGGCATCAACAATCCTTGATTTATCAAATGGGACAATTGTCCCATCTCTTTTTTGAACTTTTTCAATTTTATTAGTCATAGCAAATTATTTCATTCTATTTTTAAATCATCTCTTTGTCAATTGTGAAAATCTTTTTCATTAACAATATCTGATGGAAAATGCCCAATTTTCCTTTTTGGCAATCTTTTTCTGAAAATTTTTTCACTTTATCCTTTCCGTTCCCAAAAATCAAAAGAGGGTTTTTGCCAAAAAAATGGCTTTTCCTCAAGCAAGAGGTGGGATGATCTCCGGTAATGACAATAAAAGCATTCTTTAAATTCAAAATTGGTTTTAAATTTTTATCTATTTTTTCCAAAAACTTTCTCTTCCCTATGAAATCTCCATCTTCAGCAAATGTATCTGTTGCTTTAATGTGTAAAAAAACAAAATCAAATTTTTTCAAAGATTTTTTGGCCGCTAAAATTTTACCTTTCAAGTTTGTATTCGCCATTCCCGTAGCTCCTTTCACTTTAATTTCTTTCATTCCCAAATATCTCCCAATTCCCTTGTAAAGAATTCCTCCGGCAATGAAAGCTGCTTTAAGATTGTATTTTTCTTCAAAAGATTTAATTTTTTTGTATTTCCCCGCCCCCCTCAACAAAATATAGTTTGCTGGCAAAAGACCTTTTTTTATCCTTTTTTTATTTTCTGGATGATTTTCTAAAACAAATCTGGCTTTTTCTAAAAATTCTTCCAAAATTTTTACTGTTTTTTTTGCTTTTTTTTCTTTAGCTTTAATTTTTAAAACCTTGACACCCACTTTCTTGGGATCATTTTTTGTCACTTTGGCAGACAAGTTTTTTCCTTTTAAAATTAAAACGATTCTGTGACCAAAAGATTTTTTCACTTTTATTTTTGCTCCTTTAACTTTTATTTTATTTAAGGCAGAAATTAGATTTTCTGTTTTTTCTATTCTCTGAGCTCTCCTATCAATGATAGTTAAATTCTCATCAACGGTAGCAAAATTTCCCCTAAAGAAAATTTTGTCTTTTTCCATTTTTTCTCCAATTCCTAAAGCCTCTAAAACTCCTCTTCCAGGATTGGTTTTTCCAGGATCATAACCAAAAATTGCTAAATGAGTATCTTC
>CAYSYN010000089.1:0-2388 GCA_964435445.1 uncultured Candidatus Saccharibacteria bacterium | reverse complement strand
GAAGATTTAATAGAGGAAATAGGAAGAATTTATGGTTTTGAAAAAATAAAATCTCAATTTCCAAAAGGAGTTTTAGTTCCACCAAAAAGAAATTTTTCTCTTTTTTGGGAAAATTTTTTCAAAGATGTTTTGAGGGACTTGGGTTTTTGCGAAGTAATGAACTACGTTTTTATTCCTCTTGAGTTAGCTGAAAAAACAGGATTTTCCAAAAACGAGATTTTGGAAATAAAAAATCCAGTTTCCAGCGAGTTTCAATTTCTGAGACCAAGTTTAATTTGCCAACTTTTGAAAAATGTAAAAAAGAACGAGTCCTATTTTAATCAAATAAAGATCTTCGAAATAGGGAAAATTTTTAAAAAAGAAGGAAAACAAAAGATAGAAAAGAAGATGATGGCAGGAGTAATGACAGGGGAAAAATTTTTTGAGATGAAAGGCATTTTAGACACTCTTTTGGCGAAAGCTGGAATTACTGATTTTTGGTTTGACTTTTACAAACCCACACCCGAAGAATCAAAAAAAGTTTTGTGGCATTTAAAAAGGGTTTCTGAAATAAAAATTGGAGATGAAGAAATAGGATTTTTGGGTGAAATTTCCCAAAAAGTTTTGCTAGACTTTGGAATATCAAAAAAAGTCACTGCTTTTCAGATTGATTTTGAAAAACTAGTCAAATTGGCTACTGAAGAAATAGAATATCAACCCATTCCGCCTTATCCTGCCATTTTAAGGGATATTTCTCTTTTTGTTCCCCAAAACACCTTAGTAGAAGAAGTTTTAAGAAAAATAGAAGAAAGTGGAGGCGAGACTATTGAAGATGTGGATTTGTTAGATATTTTTGAAGCTGAGGAAGGGAAAAAGAGTTTAACATTCAGAATAGTTTTTAGGGCAAAAGATAGAGCTTTAGAACCCAAAGAAGTAGAAAAGATATTTCAAAAAATTATTCTGAGCTTAGAAAAAAACCCTAATTGGCAAGTAAGAAGATGAGAGAAAAAATAGCAAAAAATGAATATACGGCAAAAGATATTCAAATTTTAGGGGGGCTAGAGCCTATCAGGAAAAGGCCAGCTATGTATATTGGATCGACAGGAGTTGAAGGATACCACCATTTACTAAAAGAAATTGTTTACAATTCAATAGATGAAGCAATAGCTGGTTTTTGCAATCAAATTAAAATTACCCTTTTGACAAAGAAAAAAGTAAAAGTGGAAGATAACGGAAGGGGAATCCCAGTGGAAATTCATCCCAAGACAAAAAAACCAGCTCTAGAAACTATTGTTACTACTTTGCATGCTGGAGCAAAATTTGGAGGAAAGGTATATACTTGCTCGGGAGGATTACACGGTATTGGAATTTCTGCTGTTTGTGCTCTTTCTGAGTGGATGAGAGTTGAAGTTTACAGAAATGGAAAAATTTTTTATCAAGAATATTCGAGAGGAAAGCCAATCACAAAATTAAAAAAAGCTGGTAAGACTAATAAGAGAGGAACGACAGTCATTTTTCAGCCAGACCCTCAAATTTTTGGAAAAGTTTCTTTTAACAAAAAGAAAATTTTGAAATTTTTGAGACAACAAGCATATTTAAATCCTGCTTTAAAAATTGTTTTTTTAGATAAAACAGTTTCCCCTGTTCAGGAATTCACTTTTTATTTTGAAGGAGGGATTGTTTCTTACATTTCTTATTTGACGAGAGGGGCAAAGCCAATTGGAGATCACATTTTTTATGTAAAAGGGGAGAGAGAAGGAATGGTGGTAGAAGCAGCTTTTAAATATACAGATGAGTATGAAACTTTTGAAGAGAGTTTTGCTAACAATGTTTTCACTCCAGAAGGGGGAACGCATTTGACAGGATTTAGGTCAGCCTTAACAAAGACGCTTAACGAATTTGGTAGAAAAAAAGAAATTTTGTCAGAAAAAGATGAAAATTTAACTGGAGAAGATGTAAGAGAAGGTTTGACAGCAGTTGTTTCTGTAAAATTAAAGGATCCTCAGTTTGAAGGACAGACAAAAGCGAAATTGGGTAATCCAGAGGCAAAGACCATTGTAGAAAAAGTAGTTTCAGAAGGACTTTTCCAATTTTTAGAGAAGAATCCTTCAGATGCAAGAGCAATTTTGGGAAAGTGTCTCCTATCTCAAAAAGCGAGAAAAGCAGCCAAAGCAGCAAAAGAAACAATTTTGAAAAAAGGAATTTTAGAGGGTTTAGCCTTACCTGGGAAATTGGCAGATTGCATTTCTAAAAATCCTGAAGAAAGAGAACTTTTTATTGTTGAAGGAGAATCAGCAGGGGGTACCTCAAAACAGGCAAGAGATAGACATTTCCAAGCTATTTTACCTATTAAAGGAAAAATTTTGAACGTGGAAAAAGCAAGTTTAGATAAGGTTTTAGCTTCAAAAG
>CAYSYN010000088.1:0-2391 GCA_964435445.1 uncultured Candidatus Saccharibacteria bacterium | reverse complement strand
CTTCCAAAAAATCGTATTTTACTTTAAAAATGGCTACAGCTTCTTTATCTTTTGCTATCTCTTTTTTAATTTCCTCTCCAATTTTGTATTCTTTTTCTGACTTTTCAATCCACCTATTTCCCTCTTCATCTTCCAAGAGCAAAATAAAATAGGGAGTTTTTTGATGAAAAAGAGAGGGAATTTCTACTTTTGCCACATCTACAACTTTTACCCTTTTTATCTTTTTCCTTTCTAATTTCAAAAAGCAATCTGGGCACTTTTCGATGTTGTATTGCCAAACTTTTTTACATTTTGGACACTGGAAAAAAGCCATATAGAATTAGTATATGGAAAAAACTTACATTTTGCCAGAAAAATTAAAACCAAAACTAAAAAAACCCTGGGGGAAAGCGATTTTTGGAAACAAAAAGGAGGTTTTAAAAAAATTTGAAAGATTTTTGAAAAAGAAAAAAATCAAAAAAATAATTACTGTAGGAGATTTTTGTTCAAAAAACTTACCTTCTCATATAAAAATTTTTGATGGAAAAATAAAAAGGAGACAAATAAAAAAGATTTTAAATTTTTCTTTAAAATGCAAAAATCCAAAAGGAACGATTCAAAAAGAAGTTTGGAAGATTTTAAAAAAAGCAATAAAAGAAAATAAAAATTTATTTGTTGAAGGGGAGGAAGATTTATTGGTAATTCCTGCTGTGTTGTTAGCTCCAAAAAATTCTTTAGTAGTTTATGGCTTTCCTCAAAAAGGAATTTGCGCCATAGAAGTTAACAAAAAAACAAAAAACAAAATTAAAAAGCTTTTAAAAAATTTTAAAACAAAATAAAAATCTTAAATAGATTTTTTATTAGTTGTCTACTAAAGTGAAAAATATGGGGAAAAAATTTTTAGCTAGAAATTATGAAGGAACAAAAGATTGGCTGAAAGAAGAGTGCTACCTCAGAAAAGAAGTAATTAGAAAAATTGAAAAGGTCTTTGAAAAATTTGGTTTTGAACCTTTGGAAACCCCAATCATTGAGTTAAAAGAAACTCTCACTGGAAAATACGGAGAAGAGGCTGAAATGCTAATGTATCTCTTCAAAAGAGGAAAAAGATGGATTGGCTTAAGATACGACCATACAGTTCCTTTGGCACGAGTAATTGCTCAACATTCAGCAAAAATTGTTCTTCCTTACAAAAGATATGCCATAGGTCCTGTGTTTAGAGGAGAAAGGCCCCAAAGAGGAAGATATCGGCAATTTATTCAATGTGATTTCGACATTGTAGGAGTAAAAGATGTTATCGCGGATGCAGAGATTGTTACTTTAAATTATCAAATATTGAAAGAATTAGATTTTAAAGAGTTTGAAATTCAAATTTGTGAAAGAAAACTTTTGACAGGATTGGCCAAAGCTGCTGGAGCAAAAACTAAAGAAGAAATTTTAACTTTCCTCAGAACTTGGGATAAATTAGAAAAACTCACCCAAAAAGGTTTGGAAGAAGAACTAAAGAGAGCGAAGACAAGAAAGGAGTTAATTCCCAAATTCTTTGCTATTACAGAAAAACTTTTGGCTTTGGAAAAAGAAAGTGTCTTGGAAAGCTTAGAAAGATTGTTTCCGAAAGAACCTTTAATAAAAAAGGGGATAGAAACTTTGCGAAAATTAACAGAATATTTAGATTGGTTTGGGGTTCCCAAAGAATATTACAGAATAAATCCTACTTTAGCTCGAGGATTGGATTATTATACGGGTCCCATTTTTGAAACGACAATCAAAGGGGCAAAAATAGGCTCTATTGCGGGAGGGGGAAGATATGATGATCTCATTGGAAGATTGGGAGGACCAGAAATTCCAGGGACAGGTTGTTCTTTTGGTTTAGAAAGGGTAATTGAAGTAATGAAAAAATTAAAAATCGCACCAGAAATTCAAACGAAAACTCAAATTTTTGTGGCTATATTTGATCCTACTTCGTTAGAATGCATAGAAAAGGCAATTCAACTTTGTACAAAGTTGAGAGAAGTTGGATTTTCTGTGGAAATGGGAATGGAAAGGAAAATTGGAAAACAATTAAAAACAGCTGATAAAAAGAAAATTCCCTTAGCTGTTTTTGTAGGACCAAAAGAAATAAAAGAAAATGTAGTGATAATTAAAGACTTGAGAGTTCCTTTCCAACCTGGAGTTAAAAATCAATGGAAAGTGCCAGAAAAAAAACTAGTAGAAAAAATAAAAAAACTTCTTTAAAGTTCCTCCTTCGGGAACTTTTTTAAGACGAACTTATTTTTAGGAAAAAATTAAGTAATCTTTTTAAAAATGTGCACAGTAACAGAACCCCCAGCTCCTCCAACATTGTGAGCCAAACCTATTTTGGGAATAGGTTTTATTTGTCTTTGACCACACCTTCCTCTTAGTTGATTTACAATT
>CAYSYN010000087.1:0-2480 GCA_964435445.1 uncultured Candidatus Saccharibacteria bacterium | reverse complement strand
TACCAAGAATTGGCTACTTATCAAAAACAAAAAAAGAATTTTTCAAGAGATTGGCAAAGATAATGGATTTGGCAAAAGAGAGTTTGGAAATTAAGAGAAAAGTTTTAGAAAATTATATTGAAAAAGGACTCTATCCTTATTCAAAATTCTATTTGCAAGACATAAAAAGGATGAGAGGAAAGTATTGGGCAAATCATTTTTCAACCATTGGCTTGGTAGGAATGCAAGAGTGCCTTTTGAATTTTATGGGAGAAAATATAGCTTCAAGAAGAGGAAGGAAATTTGCTCTAGAGGTTTTAGATTTTATGAGAGAAAGATTGGTCCAATATCAAAAAGAAACTGGAAACATTTATAATTTAGAGGCTACGCCAGCTGAATCTACAGCTTACAGGCTAGCTTTGAAAGACAAAGAAAAATATCCTGACATTATTACAGCTGGCACAAAAAAAACTCCCTATTACACTAACTCTTCGCAATTGCCAGTAAACTACACAGACGATATCTTTGAAGCATTAAAACTTCAAGACGAATTACAGTGCAAGTATACGGGAGGGACCGTTTTGCATATATTTTTAGGAGAGAGAATGCAAAATGGAGAAGGAGTAAAAAGATTGGTAAAAAAGATATTTGAAAATTTCAAACTTCCTTACATTACCATTACCCCTACTTTTTCCATTTGTCCTGTCCACGGCTACATTCCAGGAGAACACTTTTTCTGTCCAAAGTGCACCATAAAACAACCTTGCGAAGTTTATTCAAGAATTGTTGGATATTACAGACCTGTATCAGCATGGAATCAGGGAAAGTTCCAGGAATTTAAAGAGAGAAAAGAATTTAAAATTAAAGAGAAAACTCTCAAATGATCATAGCCCATCTCCAAAAACAAAGTTTGATTGAATATCCTGGCAGAATTTCTGCCATTGTTTTTTTAGCAGGATGCAATTTGAGATGCCAATTTTGCTATGTTCCAGACTTAGTTTTGCCAGAGAAAATTAAAAAATTAAAACCCCTTTCTCAAGAACAAATTTTTTCTTTTTTAAAAGAGAGAAAAAATTTTTTAGAAGCTGTGGCCATTTCTGGAGGAGAGCCAACTTTAAACAAAGAACTCCCAGATTTTATCAAGAAAATAAAATCTCTTGGATATTTGGTTGAATTGGAAACTAACGGCACCAATCCAACGATGCTCAAAAATTTGATCGACAAAAAACTAGTAGATTATGTGGCCATGGATATAAAACACAATTTAATTTTTGAAAAGTACAATCAAATTGTAGGCAACGTCCTCACTAAAGAAATGTTTGACAATATATTAAAATCGATTAAAATTTTACTTGCAGGAAAAGTTGATTACGAATTTAGAACAACTTTAGTTAAAGAGTTCCATAAAAAAGAAGACATTTTAGAAATTTGTAAAAAAATAAAGGGAGCTAAAATTTATTTTTTGCAAAACTATCAAAAAAACAACACTGTAAGCGGAAAAACTTTCACTCCCTTTGAAGAAAAAGAAATTTTGGAAATAGAAAATGAAGGAAAAAAATTTGTCAATGTAAAATTTAGAAAATATTTATGAGAAATATCGTTATTGAAAAAGGAAAAGGAATTCCAGTTCAAGAAAGAGAAGTGGAAATAGTGGAAAGGAAAGGAGTTGGTCACCCAGATACTATATGCGATATTTTATGCGAAACAGCTTCTCAGGTTTTGAGCCAATACTATTTAAAAAAGTTTGGAAAAGTTTTACACCATAATCTCGATAAAGGTCTTTTGGTAGCAGGGAAATCAAGACCAAAATTTGGAGGGGGGAAGATTTTAGCACCTATTAAAATTACCATTGCTGGAAGAGCAACAAATAGGGTGGGAAAGTTTAAAATTCCTGTAAAAAATTTGGTTTTAGAAGCAGCAAAAAAGAAATTAAAAGAAAATCTAAATTTGAAAACAGAAAAATATTTCAAAATTAAAGTAGATTTCCAACCTGGAGCAGCAAATTTAAAAGAAGTTTTCAAAAGAGGAAAAGGGGTGGGAATTGCCAACGACACTTCTTTTGGCGTAGGGCACGGGCCTTATTCAAAAACAGAAAAGTTAACCTTGGCTGTGGCCAACCTTTTAAATTCTAAAAAATTTGTTCAAAAATTTCCTTATGTGGGAAAAGATATTAAGGTAATGAGCTTTCGAGAAAAAGATAATTTATGTTTAATTTTTACTGTTTCTTACATTGATAAATTTATTAAGAATGTTCAAGATTACTTTGAAAAAAAAGAAAAAGTAAGAAAGAAAATAGAAGAGTTTGTCAAAAGAAATTTTTCTTTCAAAAAGGTAAAAGTAGAACATAATACCTTAGATAATCCAAAAGCTAAATCAGAGGGTGAAATTTATTTAACAGTTTCTGGACTTTCAGCTGAACACGGAGACGATGGACAAGTAGGCAGAGGAAATAGAGTTTCAGGTTTAATTACTCCTTGCAGAGAAATGTCTTTGGAAGCTGC
>CAYSYN010000086.1:0-2525 GCA_964435445.1 uncultured Candidatus Saccharibacteria bacterium | reverse complement strand
GTGTTTTTTATCCAAAAGATTTGCCAAAAAATAAAAAGTTAGAGTATTATTGCACCCAATTTCAAACAGTAGAATTGAACAACACTTTTTATAGATTGCCAGGAGAAAAAGCTTTCGAAAGTTGGGAGAAGAGATCTTCTAAAGATTTTCTTTTCGCAGTGAAAGTTTCAAGATTCATTACCCACATAAAAAAATTAAAGAATTGTAAAGAACCTTGGTTAATTTTTCTAAAAAGAGCTTTGAAATTGAAGAAAAAACTCGGCCCTTTTTTGTTTCAATTGCCCCCTTTTTTCAAAAAAGATGCAAGAAAACTGAAAAATTTTCTCAAAATGCTTTTTCAAAATTCTCCAAAAAATTTAAAATTTGCTTTTGAATTCAGACACGAAAGCTGGTGCGACGAAGAAATTTACCAAATTTTAAAAGAGAAAAATGTAGCTTGGGTGGTAGCAGATTCTCCTCATTGGCCAAAGAGATACGAAGTTACGGCGAACTTTGTCTATGTAAGAATGCACGGTTCCAAAATTTTGTTTTCCTCAAATTACACAAAAAAAGAGTTGAAAGAATTAGCAAAATGGATAAAAAAATGGAAAAGGAAAAATTTAGATATCTTTGTTTACTTTAACAATGACGCTCACGGTTTTGCTCCCAAAAATGCAAAGGAACTTTTATTCCTTTGTGAAAAAATTAAATAAAAGCTAAAATTAAGTAATGCGCTTTACTATTTCAACAAAAGGTTTTTGCGATATTGTAGATATTACTTCAAGAGTTCAAGAAGCAGTGAAAAAATCCGGGATCAAAGAAGGATTTTGTCTTGTTTCTTGTCCAGGTTCAACTGCGGGATTAACAACGATTGAATACGAGCCTGAACTGCTAAAAGATTTTAAAGAATTTGTCGAGAAAATCATTCCTTCTGATAAAGAATATCATCACGATTCAGTTTGGGGAGAAGCTAACGGATTTTCTCATCTAAGATCTTCATTGTTCAGACCATTTTTGGCTATCCCAGTAGAAGAAGGGAAATTGATTTTGGGAACTTGGCAACAGATTGTTTTAATTAATTTTGATAACAGAGAAAGGGAAAGAGAAGTAGTAGTTAAGGTATTTAAAAAATAAAGGTCAAAAAATTAAAAAAACTGTGCAAGAAAAAATTTGGAAAATTTTTGGAATCTTTGGAATGATATGCTTGGGGCTGATCGTTTTTTCTCTTCTTTTTAAAGGGTGTTTTATTTCTTTGAGAGGAAAAGAGGTTTTAACGTATAAGCCAGAAAAAGGTATTGTTAAAACTCCTTTGCCAACAGGAATTGGGGGTGGGCAAGAAAAAATAATAGAGGGAGAAAAAGAAGATCTTTTACCAGAAACCGCTTCTCGAATGATAATTAAGAATGGCTGGTTGAATTTAGTCGTCAGAGATATAAATGACGCGATAGAAAAAATTTCAAAATTCGCTCAAGAAAAAGGGGGCTGGGTGGTTTCAAGTAACGTTTCCCAAACTGAAAAATTCCTTTCTGGAAACATTATTGTCAGAGTACCTGCTGAAAAATTTGATGAAAGCATGGAATATTTTAAAAGTTTAGCTGAGAAAGTGAGCAATGAAAGGACTCAAGCTCAAGATATTACAGAAGAATACGTAGATTTGAAAGCGAGATTAAAAAATTTGGAAGCAGCAGAAAATCAACTTTTAGAAATTATGGAAAGATCTGGAAAAATTTCTGAAGTTTTGCAAGTGTATAGAGAGTTGACAAAAATAAGAGAAAAGATTGAAAGAATAAAAGGGAGAATGCAGTATTTAGAAGAGAGCGTCAAAATGTCCTCCATTACTGTTAATTTGGCTCTCTCTGAAGAATTATTACCCATTCCTCCTGCTGAAAAATGGAGACCAAAATATGTTCTCTTGCAAACTTGGAAAGATGTTTTGACTTTTTGGAAAAATTTCTCTTATTTATTGATTAAAGTTTTTGTCTGGGCCCAAGTTTGGATACCTTTGACAATAATTTCCGTCTTTGCTTGGAAATTCTGGAAAAAAAGGAAAGTTAAAAAAGAGTGAAAAAAATTCCAGATTTTTTCAAGATAAATAAAGTAATTAAATACCTTGTTTTGTCAGATTTGATTTTCTGGTCTGGCTGGGGTTTTTTATCTCCCATTTTTGCCGTTTTTGTTATGAAAAAAATTGAAGGAGCAAATTTGGCTGTTATTGGAGTGGCAAGTTCAATTTATTGGATTTTAAAATCTCTTTTGAGAATACCCATTGGCATCTTTTTAGATTCAAGAAAGGGAGAAGAGGACGATTTTTGGTTTTTATTTTTTGGTTTGATTTTGAGCTCTTTAGTTCCTTTTGGATATTTGATGGCAAAATATCCTAGCCACATTTACCTTTTGCAAATTTTACAAGCTCTTGGAATGGCGATGGCTCTTTCTGGTTGGACAGCCATCTTTTCAAGACATTTAGACAAAGGAAAAGAAGCTACAGAATGGGGAATTGATGCTACTTTAGTAGGATTGGGTATTGGAATTTCTGGAGCTTTGGG
>CAYSYN010000085.1:0-2591 GCA_964435445.1 uncultured Candidatus Saccharibacteria bacterium | reverse complement strand
CGTCTGGCCACATTTGATCAAAAGGAATTTCGTCAATTTTGAACCATTTTGGCTTCATTTCTTCTGTTTCTTTTGGGTCACCTTTAAAGTTTGAAATCTTAAAAACATGAACCTCGAGCAATTGGGGATTATTCTCAAATTTGAAAGTTAAAATTCCTACTTTTTCAAAATCTAAAGGCAAAATCCCTACCTCTTCTTTAAATTCTCTAACCAAACATTCCTCAACGTTTTCCCCATTTTTCACCTTTCCTCCAAATCCATTCCAAAACCCTTTCCCAAATCCTCTTTTTTTCAAACCCAAGAGTACTTTATTGTCTTTTAAAATGATGCCCAAAGTAAGCAACTTTTTCATCATACTTTTTCAACAATTTTTTCCATTTTCTATCTCCTAAAGTTTTTCTCAAAAACAAAGATCCTATTCTCGCTACAGAACTTTTAAAAAAACCAATTTTTGGATTGTACCAATTTAAAAATTTTCTACAAGTAAATTTTTCACAATCTATGTAAACCTTTTTAAGATTCATTTTTTACAATTCTTTTTATTCTTTCAGCCTCTCTTTCTACAACATCTCCCTCGTATTCTCCACTATGCGCTCTCACCCCTTTATATATTGGAGCTTTCTGGTCTAAATGTAAACTGAAATGATAAAACTTTCCTTCTTTTTTCACGAACAAATGAAATCTCGGAAAACCCTTTGGAGGTCTTACAAATTCAAATTCTTTCTTTTCTTCATCTTTTCTTAAGAAAAAATATCCTGTTTTTCTCAACAGTGTGAAAATATTTTCTTTTAATGGTCCTTTAATTTCAAATTTCACTCTACTTTTTCCTGAACAAACATTAAAATTATCATTGATATCAAAGTTAAAAAGGAGGCAAAATAAAATGGAGCAAAAACTGAAACTTTGTCCCATAAAATTCCGGCAATAAAAGAAGAGGGTAGGGCAAAAAGGCCAGTGATCATGCGAAAAAAACCTAAACCTGAAGCTCTAAATTCTAAAGGAGAAAGCTCTGAAACAAATGTTTTTTGAGAGGGCTCTAAAGCTCCCTTGTGTAATCCATAAAGAATAAAAGCTAAAAGCAAAAGAAAAAAGTTTCTTTGAAAAATAAAAATCAAACAGACAATCAACCAAAAGAAAAAAGAAAGGAAAATCACTTTTTTTCTTCCAATTTTGTCAGCTAATTTTCCAAAGGGAAAGGCTGAAATTGAAGCTGACAGAGTAAAAATTAAGTATAAAACAGGAACAAAGCTTGTTTTAAAACCCGATTCTTTAGCAAAAATTAACAAAAATGAATAACTAAAAGAACCTAGAGCAAAAAGAGAACTTAAAAATAGAAAGATTTTGTAATTTTTGGAAAATGCCCTTGGTGATAGTTTCTCAAATTTCCTTTTTTCTTTTGGAGGGGAATCTTTGATAAAAGATAAAATTAAAAAGACACTGATTAAAGAAGGAATAGAGGCTAATAAAAACAATTTTTTATATCCTAAAATTTTAAAGAGAAAAATAGAAGTTAAAATGCCAAAAACAGCGCCTAAATTATCCATTGCTCTTAAAAAACCAAAATTTCTACCTCTGTTTTCATCACTTGAAGCGTCAGCTAAAATGGCGTCTCTTGGAGCTCCTCTAATCTTTCCAAATCTATCTAAAATCCGAAAAGGAATTAACATTTGCCAGAAGGAAGATAGAGCATAGCCGATTCTTGAAATTGACCCGAACAAATATCCCAACCAAACAAATATTTTTCTTTTTTTAAATTTGTCTGAAAGATAGCCTGAAATGGCTTGCGAAATTGAAACAATCGCTTCTCCTAACCCATCAATAAAACCCAAAGCTGTCATATTAGCTCCCAGGCTCTTCACAAAGAGAGGCCAAACAGGATAAATAATGTCTGAACCAAAATCATTTAAAAAAGAGGCGGCAGCTAAAATTTTTACTGTTTTTTTATTTTCTTTTTCCATTCAGTATTTTTAATTTATAAAATAAAACAGCTAAAATAGTCTTTTCATCAACGATTTTTTTCTTTTCTATCATTTCTAAAGTTTCTTTTAAAGAGAAAATTTTTACTTTTTCAATCTTTTCATCTTCGCTAAAATTTTGCTTTCTTTTCTTCAAATTTTTTGCCAAAAACAAATACATGTACTCTGTAGAATAACCTGGAGAAACAAAAAATTCAGCCATTTTCTTTAAATTTTTCGCAAAATAACCTGTTTCTTCTGAAAGTTCTCTTTTTGCCCCCTCAATTGGTTTTTCCCTTTTTTCCAATTTTCCAGCTGGAATTTCCCACAAAGATTTTTTAGCTGGAAATCTGTATTGTCTTACCAAAACAATTTTATTCTCTTCAATCAAAGGCAATATTCCTACTGTCTTTGGAAAATGAAAAACAATAACTTCAAAAAATTTTTCTCCCAATTTCTTTTTAACCCTTTCAACAAAATATCTCTTCCATTTATAAACAATTTTTGATTCTTCCTCCATTTAATTTTTTATAGTAAATTTTCTAGCTTATTTTTTCAATAATCGAGCAATTAAAGATAAACAAAATTTCACTTTTGCGAAAAAGTGAAAAAGAGGAAATTTTGCCAGTTTTTTGA
>CAYSYN010000084.1:0-2612 GCA_964435445.1 uncultured Candidatus Saccharibacteria bacterium | reverse complement strand
TCGCAGTTAAGGATGCTAGCCTACCTGCTCCCAAAGTTTTCAGAATCTCGTCAAAACCATTTATTGCCCCCTATATTCTTTTAAAGTTCTGGCTATCTCTTTTTCTATTGCTTTTTTCTTTAAAATTTCTCTTTTGTCTGCTTTTTTCTTTTTCTTAGCCAAGCCAAACTCCAATTTTATCCATCTTCCTTTAGTATACAATCTTAAAGGGATTAAAGTCAACCCTCTTTGTTTTACTTTTCCAATCAATCTTTTTATTTCTTTTTTCGTTAATAAAAGTTTTCTATCTCTCTCTTCTTTGTGACCTGGAGCATTTAAGGGCTGCCAAGCAGGAATTTTAGCTCCCACCCAAAAAACTTCTTCTCCCCTCAAAATAACAAAAGTTCCTGCCAAATTTATTCTTCCTGCTCTCAAAGACTTTACTTCTTGCCCTGTAAGAGAAATGCCAGCTTCATATTTTTCCAAAATTTCATAATCAAAAAAAGCTTTTTTATTCTCAGCCAAAACAGGCATTTTTCATTTTAACAAAGCATTTGTGGATTTGAAATCGTTTTTCGTTTTTCCTATCCTTTTATTAGATCGGCATGACAAACAGAGCTCGTATTTGGAAACTGGATAGCTGTACGGTGAAAGCAGAAACATTAGTTAACGAAAATGGACAGCTAACAGGGGTGATCATTATAGAGAAGAATGACAAGCCTCGTTTAAGAATAGAATTTCGCGTGGTTGCTTCTCCTCCCTACGGGGACATTGGTTTAGAGGCGCGAGTGAAAGAATATAAAGGGAACAAGATTGTAGAAGAGATCTTTTAATTTCTTTTCTTTCTTTTTTTGAAAATTAAAATAAATTAAACTGTGCTCAGAAAAAAAACAGAAAAAATTTTAAATGGAGTTTTTAAAAAGCTACAAAAAGAGGAAAGAATTTTTCTTCCAGACGTCCAGATTGAAGTTGAATTCCCAAAAGAGAAAATGCATGGGGACTTATCTACCAATGTAGCTCTTTTACTTTCCAGAAAACTAAAAAAAAATCCCCAAAAACTAGCCCAGCTAATCGTTGAAAAAATAGACCCAAAAAGAACAAAATGGATAGAAAAAATTGAGGTTAAAGATCCTGGTTTTATCAATTTTTTTCTTTCTAAAGAGTTTTTGTTAGCTAACTTGAGAGAAATTTTGAGAAAAAAAGAAAACTATGGAAAAAACAAAAGAAAAAAGAAAAAAACAATCATTATTGATTATTCCAGTCCCAACATTGCTAAAAGATTTGGCATCGGTCACTTAAGATCAACAATTATTGGACAAGCTCTATATAATATTTTTAAATTTTTGGGTCACAAAGTAATTGGAGACAATCATATTGGAGATTGGGGAACTCAATTTGGAAAGTTAATTTATCAAATAAAAAAAGAAAATTTAGATCCTCAAAAGTTAACAGTAGAAGAGATGGAAAAATTATATGTTAAATTTCACCAAGAAGCAGAAAAAAATCCCAAAATAGAGGAAGAAGGCAGAAAGTGGTTCAAAAAATTAGAAGAGGGAGACAAAGAAGCAAGAAGAATATGGCAAGCTTGCGTGAAAAAGAGTCTGAAAGAATTTGAGAAGATTTATCAGATTTTAGGAATAAAAATAGATTATACTTTGGGAGAAAGTTTTTATGAAAAAATGATCCCCAAAATTATTGAAGAAGCTAAAAAGAAAAAATTAGTAAAAGAAAGCAGAGGGGCTTTAATTATGGAATTTTCTCAAAAAAATTTACCACCTGCTATTTTGCTAAAATCTGACAGAGCTTCTACTTACTTTACCAGAGATTTAGCCACCATAAAGTACAGGGTAAAAAGATGGAAGCCAGATTTAATCATCTACGAAGTAGGGGCAGATCAAAAATTACATTTTCAACAGTTATTTACAGCAGCAGAACTTTTTGGTTGGATCAAAAAAGAAAAATTAGTTCACGTAGCCCATGGTCTTTACAGATTAAAAGAAGGAAAATTTTCAACAAGAAAGGGATTGACTGTCCATTTGGAAGATGTTTTGAAAGAAGCAATTGAAAGGGCAAAAGAAATAATAGAAAAGTCAAAGACTGCAAGAAAATTGACAGAAAAAGAAAAAGAAAAAATTGCCAAAATGGTAGGAATTGGAGCAGTCAAGTACAATGATTTAAAACAACATCCTTCAAAAGATATTATTTTTGAATGGGAAAAAATTTTGAATTTGAAGGGAAATTCTGCCCCTTATTTGCAATACACTTTCGCCAGATGCAAAAGCGTTCTTGGGAAAGCAAAATCTTTCAAGTTTCAAAAACCTTCAAAATTGGAAGAAATAGAGATTGAGATTTTAAAGCACTTGGCAAAGTTTCAAGATATTGTTGAGATCGCAGGAGAAAAATTTTCTCCCAATCTTATTTGCGACTATCTTTTTGAATTAGCTCAAAAGTTCAATCGTTTTTATGATTTTTATCCCATTTTAAAGGCTGAAATAAAAAGCCAAAAAAATTTTAGATTATCTCTTACTTTTGGCGTTTCTCAAATTTTAGAGATAGGATCAAAAATCTTGGGAATTTCTCTTCCAGAAAAAATGTAAAAGAGTTAAAATAAAAGCTATGGAAGTTAATTTTCC
>CAYSYN010000083.1:0-2777 GCA_964435445.1 uncultured Candidatus Saccharibacteria bacterium | reverse complement strand
GTGCCAAATTATTTCCATGCTTTAAATTTTACAAAAAAGATTGAAAAAATCAAAAATTTTCCTTAAAATTAATTTCATGGAAAAAATGAAAGAAATTTTACTAAAAGAAGAATTCAAACCCTTTAAAGAAGGAGAGATTGTCGAAGGAAAAATAGTGGCAAAGGGCCACCATATTTTGTACATTGATTTAGGGAAAAGAACAGGAGTAATTTATGGGAGAGAATTTCTAGAGGCCAAAGACGAAATTAAAAATTTAAAAATAGGAGACAAAGTTTTAGCCAAAATTGTTGATTTAGATAATGAAGAAGGATTCGTCGAACTTTCTCTGAAAGGAGCAAAAAAAGAAATTTTGCTCAAAGAATTTGAAGAGAAAAAAGAAAAAGGAGAGATTTTAAAAGTGAAATTCAAAAGATGGAACAGAGGCGGCCTTTTAACGAAAGTTTCTGGAATTCCAGCTTTTTTACCTATCTCTCAGCTTTCTAATCCCGTTGAATCTCCAGAAGAATTAAAAAAATTTTTGGGAAAAGAAATGGAAGTGATTATTTTGAGCTTGCTTTCTTCTGGCCAGCTCATTCTTTCAGAAAAATTAGCAAAAGAAGGAAAGAAAGTAGAAAAATTAAAAGTAGGAGAAGAAGTTGAGGGAGAAATTTCAGGCGTCACAGATTATGGCGTTTTTTTGAAGTTTAAAGAAACAGAAGGGTTAGTACCGAAAAAAGAAATTCCAGAGAACTTAAATTTAAAAATAGGAGAAAAAATAAAAGCTAAAGTAATAGAAATTTCAGAAGGAAAAATCTTATTAACTTTAAAAAAATGAGAGAAGTAGAAAAAAATTTGGTTTTGGCCATTCTGATCTTGTTGATTGGAGCTTTAATCTTCAATTTTTTTCTCAAACCACCCCAAGAAAAAGGAGAAATTTCCCTTTCTAAATTGGCCAGAGAAATAGAGGAAGAAAAAGTAAAAGAAATTTTAGTTTTAGGAGATGATATTCTCGTTACTTTCAAAGATGGAAAGAAGTTTTTTGGAAGAAAAGAAACAGAAACTTCTCTTTCTCAAACTTTGGTTAATTTGGGAGTGGAACCTGAAAAATTAGCAAAAGTAGAAATAAAAACAAAAAAGGTAGGGGGAATTTGGGAATGGCTAGGACCCATTTTATTCTATCTTTTATCTCCCCTTTTGTTTTTGTTTTTGTTCTTTTGGTTGCTATCAAGACAAGCTAAAGGAGGAGCAGGGCAAATTTTTGACTTTACAAGAGCTAAAGCTAGAATTTTTGGACCGGGAATGAAAATGAAAGAAAGAATAACTTTCAAAGATATTGCAGGTTTAGAAGAAGCAAAAGAAGAACTAAAAGAGGTAATCGATTTTTTGAAAAACCCAAAAAAATATCTAGAACTTGGAGCTAAAATTCCAAGAGGAGTTTTGTTGATAGGGCCCCCGGGAACAGGAAAAACGATGTTGGCCAAAGCTGTGGCTACAGAAGCTGGAGTTCCCTTTTTCTCTATTTCAGGCTCTGAATTCATTGAGCTTTTTGTTGGGGTGGGAGCAGCGAGAATTAGAAATTTATTCAATCAGGCAAGGAAGGCTGGTAAAGCAATCATTTTTATTGATGAAATAGATTCAATAGGAAAAATAAGAGGAGTAGGAGTGACAGGAGGACACGAAGAAAGAGAACAAACTTTAAATCAGCTATTGGCTGAAATGGACGGGATTGGAAGAGAAGAAAATTTGATTGTTATGGCAGCAACGAATAGGCCAGAGCTTTTAGATCCTGCTTTGTTGAGACCTGGAAGGTTTGACAGAAGAATTGTTTTGGAATTGCCAGATGTAAAACAAAGAGAAGAAATTTTAAAAATTCATTGTCGGGGAAAACCTTTAGCTTTGAATGTCAATTTAAGAGAAATTGCAGAGAGAACGCCAGGTTTTTCTGGAGCAGATTTGGCAAATTTAGTTAACGAAGCTGCTCTTTTGGCTGCCAGGAGAGGAAAAAAGCAAATTTTCCAAGAAGAATTTTTAGAGTCGATAGAAAAGGTTCTTTTGGGGCCAGAAAGAAAATCCCATCTTCTAACGAAAAAGGAAAAAGAAATTGCCGCTTTTCACGAAGCAGGTCATGCTCTAGTTTCAGCTTTTTTGAAAAAAGAAGAACCAATAAGAAAAATTTCCATTATTGCCAGAGGTTTGGCGGCAGGTTATACTTTAAAAACACCAAAAGAAGAAAAGAGAATGAAGACAAAAGCTGATTTTTTAGCTGAAATAGCTATTCTTTTGGGAGGGTATTTGGCAGAAAAAATAAAGTTTGGGCAAATAACGACAGGAGCAGCAAATGATTTGAAAGCAGCTTCTCGTCTTGCCAGAAAAATGGTCAAGCAATATGGAATGTCCTCTTTGGGTCCGATTACTTTTGGGGAAAGTGAAGAATTAATATTTTTGGGGAAGGAATTTGAAATAGCAAAAAATTATTCTGAAAAATTGGCAGAAAAAATTGACAAAGAAGTGAAAAAAATTATCAAAGAAGCTGAAAGCAAAGCGAAAAAGATTTTAAAGAGAAAAAGGAAATTGTTAGAGAAAATAGCCAAAACTTTAATTGAAAAAGAAACGATCGAAAGAGAAGAATTTGAAAAATTAATTAAAAGAAGAAAATAGTTTTTAGTGATTAGTATTTAGTAGTTAGTAATGAGGCCTCCAGCCGATAGGCTGGAGAAAGCGGACTCGCGGCGAGCTAAGTAACTCTCAATCGCGTTTAGCGATTGAGCTAGTTAAGGGCGAGCCGCGATGGACGCGCG
>CAYSYN010000082.1:0-2786 GCA_964435445.1 uncultured Candidatus Saccharibacteria bacterium | reverse complement strand
AATTTAAAGGATATTTCCAGCCGAATTTTGGATGTTTAGAACCAAAGGGTCTATCGATAACTACCTTTACTCTTCTTCCAAGAAATTTTTTCAGAGGAGAGCTCATTAATAAATAAATTTTAAAGTTTTCTAAAATTTTATTTCAAATTATAAAAAATAAAAAAATCGGAAAAACCGGTTTTAATAATTTTTACTGTAAATCCGATTCATTAAGATAGCGATTATAAGAAAGCAGACAAACAAGAAAAGAAAGCCCACTTGCCAGTAATAAATTATCAACTTCAGAAGTTTCCCTGTCTTTGGAATAATCAAGACGACCTTACCAAGAACATTTTCTCTTGATACTGGAGAGTCTGGTCTGTCGCAGTTATCTCCTTGAGTTATGATCGTTGTTTCATTTATTTGAATTACTCGATGAATAATCATCTTTTCATTTTGCTTAAAAATAATAATGTCACCCTTAGAAATTCCCTTATTTCCAAGTTGAACGATAACTAGATCGTCAGGAGTAATAACTGGATACATACTTTGTCCTTCTGCTACTGCTACCCTATAAAAGTGAGGCAGAATAATATCAATAGTAACGAAAATAATAGCTACTAACAGAAGAGGTACCCATTTTTTCAAAGGAGCTCACCTAGAGTTATTCTAAAAAGTTTTTGGTAAAATTCAAGTATTTTTTAACCTCAATGGCTATCTTTTAATAGTCTTTATAAAGATTTTTGCTTTTATTTTACTTTCAAAAAAACAAAGCATCACCTTTTTTTACCAAAATAACTTCGGAGTGAAAATTTCTAAATTCTTCTGGGTGTTCTGTGTGAATGGGAATAATGATTTTTGGTTCAATCTTTTTTACAAATTCTTCCAATTCTTTTCCGCTAATGTGACCTGAAATATGAGCTCTTTCGAACTTTCCATTTTCTGTTAAACCTTGCATTTGAAAATGTAAAATCCAATTAATAAATCTTTCTTCTGAAATTTCAGCTTCCTCTTCGTGAGGTTCTGTAGAAGCTCTTAAAAAATAACAATTTTTATCTGGATCAAAATCTATTAATTCTTGAATTTGGTGAAAATTTAAAATGACAAAATAATCTTTTTTATTTTTCCGAATTTGCTCGCTTTTAACAAAAGGATATTTTTGGATTAATTCTTTTTCCCATTTTTGAAAAGAAGCTTTCTCTTTGGCATACAAAACAACATTATCAAAATTTTCTTTAAAATTTATTCCCTTTTCTTTTAAAAGAAACAAAAACCCAAAATAGTTAAAGGGCAAAGCCATTTTCCTTTTGAGCGTTTTTGATAAAGCCAGCAAGGTTTGAAATCTTGTTGTATCTGTCATTGAGTAATCAGCCACTATTAAACCCTTTACATTTTTTAATTTCTCTTTTGCTCTCTCATAAATTATTTTTTCAGAAAGAATTTCTTTTTCCAAAATTCTCGTTCCCTCGCAAAGAAAAATATCTATTCTTTCTCTTTTTAAAATCTCAAAAATTTTTTCTTTTTCTTTTTTTGAAAGCTCAGACAATCTAAAATCTCCAGAATACAAAACATTTTTTGACCCCTTGATCAAATACATTGTAGCCCCTAAAATCGAATGATCAATGGGTAATGGCAAAATTTCCAAATTCTTGATCTTGAAAGGTTCATAAAAATTAAAAGTTTGAAAATTCCTTTTTATTTTTTCTCTTTTTTTGTGATTTTTTTCTGTTCTCGGAAAAGAAATTTCAAAAATTTCATTTTCCAATTTAGAAGCTCCAATTATACCGAGAACTTCTAAAATTTTCTCTGTTTCAAAAGAACAAAAAACAGGAATTTTTTCATCTAAAAAAGAAAGATAACCTGAATGGTCCAAATGAGCGTGCGAAAGCAAAACAGCATCCACCAAAGGTTTTTTATAATCAAAAAAATCAAAATCTTCTTTCTTTAAAATCTCAATTAAATCTTTTCGATAAATTCCTTCAATTTTGGGGATTAAATTTAGCGCCAAATAATCTTTAATTCCATGAACTGCTCTTGGCTGAACGTATTCTTCAAAATATTTTCTAGCTTCTTTGTAACTTTTCCCAAAATCCAAAAACACCCTAGCTCCTTTATCTTCTAACAAAATCTTATTCCCCCCAATCTCATTTACCCCACCAAAAAAAGTAATTTTCATGATATTTTAAATTGGGACCAATATTGGGCCCAAGCACAAAATTTGCAATTTGGATCAGGTTTTGGAATAGGACCTCTTAAAGTCTTTACTGCTTTTTCAAAAATCTCTTTTATTCTTTCAGGATGAGTTTCAAGCTTTACAGCTTCGATTTTAAATTTACCTACTCCCCCTTCCCTTATTTCCATTGGCACATAGTAAATCAAATATCCAAAATTCAAATGAGGATAACCGCTAATTTCTAACAAAAAAGTGTAGCAATCTAATTGAAATTGATAATATTTTTGCGAATATTCTTCGTAATTTTCTGGTTCAAATCCTCGCGTTTTATAATCTACTGGTATATAAAATCCATTCAACATGAAACACTCATCCAAAGCACCGCTCAAAAGAGCTCGCAAATTTTTATCTTCGTATTTTAGCTCTGTCTTTTGCCAACTACGCCATTTTCTTATTCTCTCTTGATCTACAAAAATCTTTCCCTCAACTACTCCTTCAATTTCTGGTGGAAATTTTCCTCTAGCTCTATATTTATCGAAATACTTTTTAATTAATTGGTCCATTCCGTTGGGTAAAGTCGAAGAAGGCTTTTTGGGACGAGATTTTCCTTTAACTTTTTCTAACCAAAAACATC
>CAYSYN010000081.1:0-2837 GCA_964435445.1 uncultured Candidatus Saccharibacteria bacterium | reverse complement strand
TTCATTCTCGTCCCTTTTCCTGCTGCCGCAATGACAATTTTCATGTCTTATTTTTTAAGATTTTAAGAATATTGGAATATTTTTCTCAAAATTTTTTCATTTCAATGAGCTTTTTTCGACCTTTTTTCTTTCAATCTTTTTCAAAACCTCTAACAGCTGAGAAAGATTTTGAAGATGATAATCAATAAAAGAGTCTCTTTTTAACTTCTTTTTTCTATTAAAATTTTCTCCGGACAGCCAAATTGTTATTACTTTTGGAAATTTCTTTTTGATTGCTCTAAGAATTGAAGGATTATCTTCAACGAAAAATATTTGAGCCTTTTTGCGGAAAATTCTTGAAAAACTAGAAATTTTATAAAGCTGAGAGGAAATAATTATTTTTTTAAAAACTTCTCTAAACCAGAATTCTTAATTTTCTTTCTTTGAAAATTTTTTTCGCCAAAAGAAATTAAAATTAATTCATATTTTAAAGAAAGCTCAGCTAAAATTTTAAAAGTTTCTTCCGGAACGAAAAAAGGTGCTTTTTCAAAAGTTTTTTCGAAAACACTTTTTAATTTTTTAAAAGAATATTGAGGAAAAATTCTTTTGATTAATTTAATCTGATAGTTTTCTCCTAAATATCTTTGATCCTTTTTGGAAGCAAGATAAGTTTTTAAAAAAATCTTTTTAGGTAAGCCAATTTTTTGGAAATTTTTGATTAGTTCCTTTTTGAATTCTTGAGTTAAAAAAAGGGTATCATCCAAATCAAAAACAATAATTTTTTTCATTATAAAAATTTCAAAATTGCTTTGGCTAACTTTTTTGGATCATGCCGGATAAAGCTTCGGTAAAGTCGATCTCCAGGATCTTTTTGATAAATTTGTTTAGAAAGAAGATTAAAGCCATAAAATTTAGCCGAAACTCCTTTCACTTTTCTAAACTTTGGAGGTTTGCCTTCTTTTTTGTATTTTTCCAAAAGCAAAGGTGATGGCTTTTTTCGATTATAAAGAACAATATCAATCATTTTGGGAAAAGTGTATCTTTCAATTATTTTTAAATAATCATCAACAAAAAATCCATCGGTGTGACCAATTTTATTCATCAAATTAACCACCAAGATTTTTTTGGCTTGAGATTCTCTTAAACTTTCAACAATTCCTTTCACTAAAAAGTTTGGAATTAAAGAACAGTAAAGATTTCCCGGACCAATAACAATCAAATCAGCTTTCTTAATTGCCTCTACTGCTTTTGGATTTGCTTTTGCTGGATGAGAAAGGCAAAGTTTTTTAATTCCAACTTTTCTAATTTTTTTAGAAGTATTGATATTGTGCTGACCATAAATTATTTCAGAATTATTTAACTCTGCCACCAGATCAATTTTTTCTAAAGTCACTGGAATTACCTCTCCCTGGATTCTAAAAATTAAACTGATTTCCTCAATTGCCTTTTCTAAACTTCCAGTCATTTTCTCTAAAGCTGAAAGAAATAAATTTCCTAAACTATGACCAGCTAAATTTCCTTTTTTAAATCTCCAGTTAAAAAGTTTTCTCATTGTAAGAGAGGATTCTGAAAGCGCCACCAGGCATTGTCTAATATCTCCTGGAGGTAAAACTCCTAATTCATCTCTGAGCCGACCAGTAGAGCCACCATCATCAGCCATTGAAACAATTGCTTTTAAAGAAAAATTAAATTTTTTTCTAAATTCTTTTAAACCGGATAAAACCACAAACTGACCTGTTCCTCCACCGATAGTAGTAATAACCTTCTTTTTATTCTGCTTTTTTCCCTTCATTTTTTAAATCCTATTTCTAAAAATTTCTCTGTCAATAAATCAATTTATAACTTTTTCCAAATTTTAAACCCCCCTTAGAGGGGGGTTTAAAAAGATAACTTTCAATTTAAGATTTCTTTGCCACTTCACAGAGATCAGAAATAGAAATTTTTATATTTTCCATTTTTTTCTTTTCTTCAATAGCTTTTAAGCATCGCCAGCATCTCTCTTTACAAACATGAAAAAGCACCTCCTCTACCTCATTCTCTTCCGGAATATTATTCCCATGACATTCTCTGTAAGCTTCGATTGCTAAATGAAGAAGTTTTAGACATTCCATCCATCTTTCTCCTCTCATTCTCTCACCTCCTTTCTTATTTTTAAATTTAAATTTGCCTCAAGAACTATAAAAAAATCTACAGTTTTGTCAAGAGAGATTTCTTGCCGCTCCGAGAATGATCATTCATATTCTCATTACTGACTATTACTAAAATAAAATATTCCAATATTCTTAGAGAGTCCAGAATATTAACTTTCGGTTATTCTAGGAAATTTTTTAAACAAATTAAAAAATCAAAATTTTAGTTTGATTTTAAAGTTTGAAGAGATTATTTTTTGGTGTTGTTTTTCAGTGGCTAAAAAATTTAAAAGCTAAGTTTTTAAACCAGGCGGGGAAGTTTAAAGGTTTTTCTTTGTCTAAATTCTTCTTGTTTGCCTTCATTCCAGAATTGAACTGGGCGAAGATAACCGACAATTCGAGAATAAACTTCGCAAGGAGTTTTGACGGTGCATTTGGGGCAGAAAAAGTGCTCTCCTGGAATATAACCATGAACCGGACAGATGGAAAAAGTTGGGGTAAAAGTAATATAAGGCAGTTTAAATCTTTCAAAAATCTTTTTAATTAAGCGAGGTATCATCCAATGATCTTGAATTCTTTCTCCAAGAAAGATATGAAAAACGGTACCGCCAGTGTAGCGAGTTTGAAGTGGGTCTTGAAGTTTCAAAGCTTCAAAAAGATCATCGGTATATTTGTTAACTGGAAGCTGAGTGGAATTAGTATAATAAGGCACTTTAGTTCCGGCAGTGA
>CAYSYN010000080.1:0-2878 GCA_964435445.1 uncultured Candidatus Saccharibacteria bacterium | reverse complement strand
ACTCGCTAAAAGCTCGCTCGGGCGCTCGCCTTCGGCTCGCTTCGCTCCGCTCCCCATAGGGGAAACCGAGGTTTCCCCTCCATGGCGCTCCGCCTTCCTCCGTTAATCACTACGGAAGGCTCCGCTGTCACCCCTTCCTAGAGGAATCGAACTACTGAAATTTGCTGCACTCTTTTATATGATACTATAAGTCGCAAATTTGAGCAACAGCTAGCTCTAAGGGTAAATGGGGTATAGGAGAAAATTTGATTTTGTTTTGGGCGTCCAAAAATATATCTAAAATTTTTCTCAGTTTCCTTTGGTCTAATTTTTCAGCCTGTTCTTTTAATTTTTCTATTTCTTCTTTTGTAAAAGTTGCCAAGTATGGATTTCCTTTTTCTCCCATTATTTTAAAGAGTAAAACTTGATGCAAATATTGAACTTGGGCTTTAGCAAACTCTAAAAGATCTATCCCCTCATCTATGAGATAATTTAAAAATTCAATGGCTCCTTTTAAATCTTTTTTGATTAAAAAATCTGTAAATTTAATTGTTAATTCTGTTTCTAAAACCCCCAAAATATCTTTTATATCCTCTACTTTAATTTCTCTTTCTCCAAATAAAGTGAAAACTTGATCTAAAATGCTTTCTGCATCTCTCAAAGAACCTTCAGCTTTTTGCGCTATTAACTCCAAAGCTGGCTTTTCTATTTTTATTTTTTCTTTTTGGCAAATCATTTCCAATTTTTTTAAAATTTCTGGCACATTCAATTTTTTAAAATCGAATCTTTGACATCTCGATAAAATGGTAGGAATCATTTTGTGGACTTCTGTCGTCGCTAAAATAAAAATGGCGTAAGAAGGAGGTTCTTCTAAAGTTTTCAATAAAGCATTAGCTGCTTCTCTTGTTAATTGGTGAGCCTCATCTATAATGTACACTTTGTATTTTAATTTTGTGGGATAAAATCTAATTCCTTCTCTCAATTCTCTCACTTCGTCAATTCCCCTATGGGAAGCTGCATCAATTTCAATTAGATCAACTGCTCTTCCTTCTTGAATGGAAATACAAGCTGAACATTTTGTACAAGGTTCAAATTCTCCTTCTTTTCTTTGTTCGCAATTTATTGCTTTGGCAAAAAGCCGAGCTAAAGTTGTCTTTCCTGTTCCTCTCGGTCCTGAAAACAAATAGGCATGGGAAATTGTCCCCATGGAAATGGCGTTAGTTAAAGTTTTCACCACGTGCTCTTGACCAATAAATTCTGAAAACTTTTGGGGCCTGTACTTTCTATAAAAAACCTCTGACATATTATTTTTTGAAAACTAAAAATTTGTATCCCAAAAAGTTCAAAATCCAGCTAAAGAGAGCTGCCAAAACAATGGAAAAGGTTTCTGCTGTTTTTTGCTCAATGCCAAGAGGAATTAAAATTTTAAAAGTAAATAGCCAGAAAAAGAAAACGTTAACTAACATATAAACAAAAATGGTTACAAAATAAAAAAGGGTAATTTCTTTTGCCATTTTTTCTTTTTCTCTTTTTTCAAAAACCCAAAATTTGTTCAAGAAAAACTTAAAAAATGTCGCTCCCAAAAAAGAAATTGCTTTGTAAATGTTAATGAAAATTTGAGTTTCAAAAGGAAAAATAAATCTTTCAATTTTGAAAATGAAAATATCACAAAGGGTAGCTAAGGTGCCAGAGATTACATATTTTCCAATTTGCAAAAATATCAAAAATTTTTTTGCCAAAATTTGGCAAATAAAGAGGCCAAAAACGAAAGCCAAGGGGAAAAATAAAAAGTTTAAAGTTAAAATGAAAGGGTTTTTTATTTTAAAATTTCTCAAAAAAGAAAAAAATAAAAGGGAAACCAAAATTCCAGTAAAAAAAGAAATTAAAAAATCAAATTTTTTCATTAAATAGAGTTTAAAAAAGATCTAAAAATAAGTCAAAAAATGTTAGAAAAACTAAATTTCCCCTTTTCCTAACCCATTAGTTTAAGCAAAAATTTAGCTAATGAGTTAAGAAAAAAGGAAAGGGGGACGGAAGGTACTACTGAATAGTCAGCTCTCCTGATTTCTCCGTGCGCGTCTTCTCTCGGCGCGCTCCCGTGCTATCGCTATCGCCTCTTCCACCGCTACCCTGCCCAGCTCGTTGACTGGGGCTATCTGGAATCCTAACCGATAGACCTTGAAAGCTTCTTTGTTATCGCCGATTGGTTCCAAGTGAAATTCCGGCTTTAGCTGAAGGCCTCGGGTCCCCAGCATATCGAAGAGAGCGACAAGCGCTGATAATTTGCCACCTGCATTAGCATACCCGCGGACAATTCCGCAGATCGCTTCCTCACTCTTTTCCTCATCCGAGTCTACTATCTCGTTGAGGATCGTCAGAGCATTACCAAGGGCGCTGGCTACTGTTCTCTTCCTTCGCTTATCGGAGAAAGGAGACATTACTAGTGCTGCTAGCTTCCCAATGAGCTTAGCGACGATGACCACTAACGATCGTTTCTCTTGTGCCATTCTCTCACCGCCTTAATTATATATTAATCTCTTAATCTTGTCAATTCTTGAATTTTACAGATACTTGAGATTTTTGTTAAAGTATTGCTTGACAAAATTTTTTGAATCTTTGAAAATTAAAAATGATGGAAATTGAGAAGAAAATCGATTGTTGTTGCCAATAACCTCTTTTGGGGAAGGGATGGTTTAAGTTAATCTAAAAAATTTGCCATCTCTTCCCTAAAAGAGGTTTTTTAAATAAAATAAAGCAATGATAAAATTTTTCAATACTTTAGGTTGGAAAAAACAAATTTTTAGACCTTTGAAAAAGAAAAGGGTGGGGCTTTATACTTGTGGGCCTACTGTTTATTGGTTCGCTCACATTGGAAATTTAAGAACTTATATTTTTGAAG
>CAYSYN010000079.1:0-2914 GCA_964435445.1 uncultured Candidatus Saccharibacteria bacterium | reverse complement strand
ATCTTTGTCCTGGTCTGTAAAATTCGTTTGGAATTTGTTCTGATTTTGGCAAAATTCCTATTGTCCTTCCCAGGTCAAAATAAACTGCTTTGGGCTCTACTTTCTGAACAATGCCAGAAACAATTTGTCCTTCTTTTGCCTTAAATTCTTCATAAAGCGTTTCTTTTTCTACCTCTCTAATCTTTTGAATCAAAACTTGCTTTGCGGTTTGAGAAGCTATTCTTCCAAACTCTTTTGGAATTTGTTTCATTTCAATTTTTAGTTCTTGTCCTGCTTCAATTTGAGGATCTATCTTTTTTGCCTCTTTTAAAAGAATTTGCTTTTCTGGATTGAGCTTGATCTTTCCTTCTTTAACATCTTCTTCTTTTATCACATAAAAAACTCTCCAAAATCTCATTTTTCCTGTTTCAGGGTCAAATTTAGCTGTATACTTTTGCCCCTTTTTGCCAACTTCCTTTTTGAAAGCAGCAGCTAGAGCTGCTTCAAAAGTTTCCCAGACTTTCTCTTCTGGAATTTGTTTTTCTTTTGAAATTTGGGAGATTAATTTTTTTATTGCTTTGAGATCCATTTTTCTATTCTTGTGAGAACAAAATTGTCTTGATCGTAAAGTAATCTGTTTTTAATCAATTTTTTATCTTTCAAAGAAATATCTGAAATGGGACTCAACCTTTTAATGAAAATTGGCAAAAGAGACAAAAGAGAAAACAAAAAAAGACCCTCAATTTGATAATAACTAGAAAATAAAGCCAAGAAAAGAAGGAAAAAAATGGTAGCTAGAGGAGAATTTAAAATGAAAACTAAAAATAAAGTGGGAATTAAAGAAAGGAAAAGTATTTTTGGAGAAAGAGATAGGGTAGCTCCAGCTAAAGTTCCAATTCCTCTTCCTCCAGCAAATTTTAAAAAGATTGACCAGTTGTGTCCAAAAATGGCAGATACTCCACAGAGAGCTTGAATTTGAGGTGAAAAACCAAACTTTTGAGCTATCTTCACTGCCAAATATCCCTTTCCCAAATCTAAAATTCCGGTTAAAATTCCCTCCAATTTTCCAACATTTTTGTAGACATTAGAACCTGAAGTTTTTTTCCAACCAATCTCTAATATATTCTTTCTTGCAAAAATCTTTGTAATCAAAAAGCCAAAGGGAATAGAACCTAAAAGATAAGAAAGAATGATAAAAAATATTTCTTTCATATTTTTCTTTCTATCAAAAATTTGGCAAAGCTATAAAGTAATTTTTTTTCTCTCGTTTGTGGCAAAAATTTTTCTACTTTTTGCCAAGCTTTTTTGACTAAATTTTTAGCTTTATTTTTGGCGTAATCTATACTTTTGTATTTTTCCAAAATGGAAATTGCTTCTCTAATCTCTTTTTCATCTTCTGTATGTTTTTCTAAAATTTCAAGTAATCTTTTTTTATCTTTTCTCGTTGCCTTCTTCAATACGTAAATGACCATCAAAGACTTTTTTCCTTCTTTAATGTCGTTTCCATAAGATTTGCCAAATTTTTCTCTTTCTTTCCCTTTCAAACAAATATCTAAAATATCATCTTGGATTTGAAAAGCAATTCCTATAGATTGAGCAAACTGGCCAAATATTTTCTCTAACTCCTCTCTTTTTGCTAAGATTGTCGCCATTCTTGCTGCCAACCTTGCCATACATCCTGTTTTAAAAGCTGTCATTTGAAAATATTCTTTTTCTGAAATTTCTTTTTGAAATCCTTTGTGCCAAAAAATATCTGTTCCCTGACCAAAATGCAAATTGAGCATTTCTTCAAAATAAACTTTTAAAATTTTTTGGGTCAATTTTCCTTCGATTTCCTTTTCTTTTTTCTTGATAATTAAAATTGGCAAAAAATATAGAAAATTTCCTGCGTTCAAAGCAATATCTGTGCCAAAAATTTTATGCAAACAGGGCTTTCCTCTCCTCAATTCCCCTTGATCTTCAATGTCGTCTACAATTAAACTCCCATTATGAGCTAACTCTGGAATGACAGAAAAATCTTTAATTTTTTTTATGTCAGCTCCCAAAGATTTGGCAATTAACAAAAACAAAGCAGGTCTCCATCTCTTTCCCCCTCTATCCAAAAAATCCCAAATTGGATTTAAAATTGCTTTTTGAATAGCATTTTTTGAAATTTTGTATTCTAATTTCCCAAAAACAAAATTCAACCATTTTTCATTAACCTTTCTTGGTAAATATTTCTCAATTATTTTCTCAACTTCTCTTTTTGTTTTTTCAAAAAAGTTCTTTAAATTTTTCTCCATATTCTAAAATTTTCTTGAACCAAAATGTATATTTTTGAGGATTCTTTTTGATGTCTCGTCTCAAATCTTTCATTTTTATCCATTTAAAATCTTCTGCTTCTTTTTTGTTAATTTTTGGGTCTCCGTCGAAAATCCCATAAAGAACGTGATCAATTTCATTTTCAATATAATTTTTATCTTTTGCTGTATAATGAAAACTAAAAACCTCAAATAATTCTGTTTCGATACCCATTTCTTCTTTTAATCTTCTTTTGGCAGCTGTTAAAATATCTTCTCCTGGTCTTGGGTGAGAACAACAAGCGTTGGACCAAAGACCTCCAAAAGATTTTCTTTTAGCTCTTTTTTGCAAAAGCATTTCTCCTTTTTTGTTAAAAATCAAAATAGAAAATGCTCTGTGCAATTTTCCCTCAAGGTGAGCTTTTTCTTTTTCTTCTGTTCCTATTTGTTTGTCTCTTTTGTCAACTAAAATTACTTTTTCCATTAAAGAGGTATGTTGCCGTGTTTTCTCAAAACCTTTTCTCCTTTTTTTGCTAAAATCGATTCCAAAAGGGAAATTAAAGTTTTTCTCGTTAGTTTTGGGTCTAAAATCAAATCTATTTTTCCTGTTTTTGCTGCAACAAAAGCAGTTTGTCTTTCTTTAATTTCTTCAATTT
>CAYSYN010000078.1:0-2960 GCA_964435445.1 uncultured Candidatus Saccharibacteria bacterium | reverse complement strand
TCCTGGAATGTTAAAAGCAACAATTGGTTTTTTTGCTGCCATAGCTTCAAGTAAAACTATGCCAAAAGATTCCCCATAAATTGAAGGAGCACAAAAAATATGGCAACTTTTGTAATAACTTGGAATTTTCTCTTGAGATACTGCCCCTTCAAAAATAACATTCTTTAACTTTTCTTTTTTTACAAAATCTTTGCATTCTTTTTCTTTTTCTCCATCTCCAACAACGATCAATCTCAAATTTTTAAATTTTTTCTGTAAAATTTTGAAAGCCTTTAAAAGATAAATCAAACCTTTTCTCTCTTCAATTCTTCCCACATACAAAATATTAATTTTTGAATCTAAAAATTTTTTTATTTTTTTTGCTTTCTCAAATTTTTCAATGTCTACTCCGTTGGGAATAACTTTTTTCGGCCCTTTGTATTCTTCAAAGAATTTTAAAAGATAGGGTGAAACTAAAATTAAACCGTCAATTCTCCAATTTAAAACTTTATTTAAAAGAGAAACAAAAAAAGGCCATTCTTTCAAAATTTTGCTTCTCTCTAAATTTGAATGAAAAGTCATAATTTTGAGAGGTTTTTTTGCTAAAGGAGAATTTAAAACTTGCAAAATAGCAGGAAAGCCAAAATTGTGAAAGTGCAATATGTCAAAATTTTCTCTTTTTAAAACTCTTTCAATAGAAAATGGAGTAAAAACTATATCAAAGTCTGTCTCCCCTCCTCCAAAATTTATCTTAAAAGAAGTTCCTAACAAAATAACATCTTTGTACTTTTCAAAAAAATGGCGTCTAGGAGCTAAAATTTTAGTTTCAATTTCTCTCTTTTCAAATTCTTTTTTTAAACCCAAAATATGAGTTTTCACCCCTCCTGGTCTGGAAAAAGTGTGGAAAGAGAAAAAACCTACCTTCATTTTTCCTATTATAGCATGCTTGAAGCAAAAAGAGAGAGTTTTAAAATAATACTATGGCAGAAGAACTAAGAAAACTTCCTCCCCAGTCCATTGAAGCTGAAAGATCCCTTTTGGGATGTATTTTTTTGGACAAAGATGTCATTTATAAGGTAGCTGATTTTTTGAGACCAGAAGATTTTTATAGGGGGATTCATCAAGAAATTTTTGCTGCCTGTTTGGAATTGTTTCAAAAAGGAGAACCTATTGATATTTTATCTGTTGCTAACAGATTGAAAGAAAAAAATCTTTTAGATGAAATTGGAGGAATGGCTTATTTGACAGAATTGGTAAATTCTGTGCCTACTCCTTCTCACGCTTTAAGTTATGCCAAAATAGTTCAAAAGAAAAGAATTTTGAGAGATTTAATTAAAGCTTCACAAGAAATTGGAGAAATGGCTTTTAATGAGTCAGAAGATGTTGAAGTTTTGTTAGACAAAGCTGAAAAGAAAATATTTTCCATTGCTCAAAAATCTTTAACTCAAGAATTTGTACCTATAAAAGATACTCTAGAAGATGCTTTCGAAAGAATTGATAAGCTTTCAAAATTTGGCGCTAAATTGAGAGGTTTGCCAACTGGATTTAGAGATTTAGATAATATTTTAGCTGGTTTTCAAAAATCAGATTTGATAATCTTGGCTGCCAGACCCACCCTTGGAAAGAGCGCGCTGGCGCTTAATATAGCAGCTAATATAGCCATTAACGAGAAAGTTCCCGTAGGTATTTTCTCTCTGGAAATGTCAAAAGACCAAGTAGTTGATAGATTAATTGCTTCAATTTCTGGAGTTGACCTTTGGCGAATCAGGACAGGAAGGTTGTCTGCTGAGGGCGAAGATAATGATTTTAAAAAAATAAGAGAAGCTATGGGAATTTTAGCAGAAGCTCCAATTTACATTGATGATGCTCCCTCCCCTACTGTTTTGCAAATGAAAGCTATGTGTAGAAGATTGCAAGCTGAAAAAGGATTGGGATTGATTATCGTAGATTATTTACAATTGATGGAGCCTTTAAACCCTGATGCCTCTCCCGTTCAGCAAGTTTCTGAAAATTCAAGAGCTTTGAAGGCTTTAGCCAGAGAGTTTGACATTCCTGTTTTAGCAATTTCTCAGTTATCAAGAGCTGTTGAAAAAAGAACGCCTCCTATTCCTCGACTTTCTGATTTGAGACAATCTGGCACTTTAGAGCAAGACGCAGATGTTGTTTTGTTTATTTACAGAGAAGACAGATATTTCCCAGATTCTCCAAAAAAGGGAATCGCAGACATTATTGTGGCAAAGCACAGAAATGGTCCTGTGGGAAGGGTGGAGCTTTATTTTGATGAAAGAACGGTTACTTTCAAAAATATTGAAAGAGAACCCCTTTTAGAAGAAATTTAAATGTATCCAAAAACAATTAGAAAATTAATAGAGATCTTTTCAAAATTTCCTGGTGTAGGAAAAAAAACAGCAACAAGATTTGTTTTTTATTTGTTAAAAGAAAAAGAGGAAATAAAAAATTTAAAAGAAAGTTTGATAGATTTAAAAGAAAAAGTAAAATTTTGCAAGTTTTGTTTTAAGCCCTTTGAAGGAGAAGGGAAACTTTGTGAAATTTGTGAAAATCCAGCCAGAGATCAAACAAAAATTTGTATTGTAGAAAAAGAACAAGATTTAGAAACTATTGAAGGAGCTGGAATTTTTAACGGGCTTTATTTTGTTTTGGGAGGACCGATAACATCAATTACCAAAGAGGAATTAAAAAAACTAAGAATTGAAGAACTTTTAGAAAGAATTAAAAAACCTGAAAGATTTGGTGTCTTTGCAAATTTTAAAGAAATAATTTTAGCCTTAAATCCGACAGTAGAAGGAGAAGCAATTTCAATTTATTTAGAAAAAAAATTAAAGAAAACTGGAAAGAAAATTACAAGAATTGGAAAAGGATTACCAGTTGGGGGAGAGTTAGAATACGCAGACGAAGAAACTCTAAAATCTGCTTTTGAAGGAAGAAAATAAAAACTCTCCTAAAAAATATTAGCCCTGAAA
>CAYSYN010000077.1:0-3055 GCA_964435445.1 uncultured Candidatus Saccharibacteria bacterium | reverse complement strand
TCCAAGACATTTTCAATTTTTTTGGAAATTTTTTCCAATTTTTTTATTTCTTCATCTTCTAAAAAGTGAAATGTCAATCTTGAAAGCCTTTCAGCCAAAGCTTCAGCATTCCTTCTTGAAGAGAGAAAAAAGATCATTTGTTTTTTCATCAAAAGGGTGTTTTCCAAAATTGCTTCTTCTAAAGCTAGATCTTTTCTTAACTCATATGTTTTAAAATCAAAAAGCTCAATTTTGTCTTTGAAAACAATTCCTCGATAGAGAGGAACTGGTCTGAAATTTGATTTTAAAACAAAAGCTCTCAACCAATTTGCTATTTCCTCTGCGTTCTTTATGGTAGCTGAAAAAGCTAAAAATTGAGATTTTGGCAAAATTCTTTTTAACAAAGTTAATAAAATTTCCAAAGTGGGACCTCTTGAGAAATCGTCTAAAAGATGAATTTCATCTGCTACTATCAAACCAATTTCTGAAATCCAAGAAGCTTCGTGCCTGATTAAAGAATCGAATTTTTCGTTTGATGTTATGATCCAATCAAAATTTTGAAGCCAAGGGTCTGAACTATCATAATTTCCCACAGAAAGAGCTACTTTAATTTTTAAATTTTCATATTTTTTCTTGAAATCTTCATATTTTTCCCGAGCTAAAGCCACTAAAGGACACAAATAAACCATTTTCTGATTGAAATTCAAAGTCGTGTTTAAACCTGCCAATTCTGCAATTAAAGTTTTTCCGCTAGAAGTTGGAGAAGAAACAACCAAATTTTTTCTCTCTAGAACCCCCAATTTTAAAGCTTCTTTTTGAACTGGATTTAAAGAAGAAAAATTATTTGCTTTTAAAACTTTTTCTACAATCTCTTTTGAAGAGAGTTTTCTCATGTTAAATTATAAAAAATGAGTGCTGTTTTAGCACTCAGCTAGATGAATTCTTGTTATTGTTTCGTGCAAATGAACAACAATTTTTGTTCCCTCCTTAATTTTTTCCCATTTTTCAAACTCGTCTCCTGGAACATTGAAAGGATCAATTAACCAGGGAAAGACGTTCTCGAGATACAACACATGTTTTTTTCCTTGTTCATCAATAAATATAATTTTTTCTCTTGTCTTTTCTAAAATTCTTTTAATCTCAATCACTACTTTCCTAGTTCTCAATTTTATATCGACCAAATTCTTCCCCCTCCTCTTTTTACCAAATTTGAGAGCTTGTGTTCAATAGAAACTAACTTAGAAGTTCTTTTATGGTTCTTTTGTAAATTTCTACTCCTTTTATCAAATCCTCAATTTTTATAAATTCATTTGCTATATGGCAAGTTTCTGGCTCTCCTGGTCCATAAATTACACCAACATGCAAATTTTTTTGCCCTAAAATCCCTTTTCTATCTGTTCCCCCGGGAGTACCTGTAATTTCAGGTTCTTTTTTCAAAACAGATTTGATAGCTTCTCTTAAAGCTAAAACTAAGGGATCCTTTGCTGAGACCTCAATTGGAGCTCCATAATGCAAAATCTCAAAATGGAAATCTTTTCCTTTTTTAAAAGATAATTTCTTGAAAATATTTTTTAATTTTGAAGTAATAAACTTTTCATTTTGACCTGGTAAAATCCTAAAATCTAATTCTGCTTCGCAAGAAGCAGGTACCACATTTACTTTTGTTCCTCCTTTTATTTTTCCAATGTTTAGAGTAGGTTTTCCCAAAATTTTGTGTTTTCCTTCAAGTTTTAATTTTTTTAACTCAGTTAAAATCTTTATCATCTTTTCAATGGCATTGTCCCCCAGTTCTGGTCTGGAACCATGAGCTTGTCTTCCAAAAGTTTTAATTTTCACCCACACCAAACCCTTTTCATCTTTTTCAATCCTTGAAATTCCAGATGGTTCTGTGACGATAGTAAAATCAGATTTTAAAACTTTCTTTTTAATTAGCCAATCAATGCCAAACTTTCCTCCTGTTTCTTCATCAGCTGCCATTACCAAAACAACTTTTCCTTTAAGTTTTATTTTTTCTTTTGCTATTTTAACCAGAGCAAAAAAGGCAGAAGTTAAAGGCCCTTTATCATCTGAAGCCCCTCTTCCAAAAATCTTTCCTCCTTTAATTTCTGCTTTCAAAGGATTTGTTTTCCAATTTTCTCCAGCTGGCACAGTATCTGTATGACCCAAGAGCAAGAGCGTTCTTTTTCCTTTTCCATAACTCAAGATTAAGTTTGACCTTCTAGGAGCAGGTTCGTATTCTTTAATTTTTAAATTCACTTTTTCTCTCTTTAACCATCTTTTAACAAAGTTTACAAACTCTTTTTCTTTACCTGGTGGATTTTGGGTATCAATGGAAATAGCACTAGCTAAAAAATTGACAATCTTTTTTTCAAAATTTGTTCTCACCATTATTTAATGATATAATAAAATTGCATTCCGGGGTAGCTCAGCTGGTAGACCTGCCTGCCGGCAGGCAGGGCGACTGGCTGTAAATTTCATATATTATGTATACGTTCTAAAAAGTCTGAAAGATGGTCAACTTTATACTGGAATTACCAATAATCTCGCGCGAAGATTGAAAGAGCATAATCGAGGTAAAAAATCAACTCCTTCCACTAGAAATAGAGGACCATTCCTTCTGATCTATAAAGAAAAAGTGAAAGACAGAAAGGAAGCGAGAAAAAGAGAAAAATATCTGAAAAGCGGAGTAGGTAGAGAGTTCATTAAAAACTATTTAAAATATAAATGATCCGGGGTAGCTCAGTTGGTAGAGCGACTGGCTGTCTAAAAGGCAGCATCTGGCAGAAATGCCAGATGAAAAACGGGGTGAAAACGGTGAAGCCCAGCCCCTGCGTGCAAGAGCTGGGTAACACCGTGCCAAGCCCCGCTGATGCATGCATCGGCGGGGAAGGTGTAGAGACTATCCCATTTGTGGGAGTAGCTGTGGGATACTTTCTCACAGCGAAGCGCCCCGCACCCTCGACCCAGGTGGGTTCAGGGTGATGATATAGTCCACTCCCTAAGGTAACTTAGGGGTAAGTGTAACCAGTAGGTCGTGGGTTCGAGTCCCACCCCCGGAGCAGTGTGCGACTCTTTG
>CAYSYN010000076.1:0-3268 GCA_964435445.1 uncultured Candidatus Saccharibacteria bacterium | reverse complement strand
CCCAAATGAGCTTCTCCTCCTGTAGCTATTACTTCCACAGTTTCTGGGGCAACGTTCAAAATGGTAACATCAAAAGTTCCTCCTCCAAAGTCATAAACTAAAACTTTTTTGGGCTCTTTTTTCCCAAGGCCGTAAGCTAGAGCAGCTGCTGTGGGCTCATTTATAATTCTCAAAACCCTAAAGCCTGCAATCTCACCTGCAGCTTGAGTAGCTTTTCTTTGTGAGTCGTCAAAGTTGGCAGGGCAAGTAATGACAACATTTTTAATTTTTTCTCCCAATTTCTCTTCAGCATCAAGCTTTAACTTTTGCAAAATCATAGCTGAAATTTCAATTGGTGTGTACCATCTATCTCCCATTTTCACTTCCACTCCTCCATCTTTTCTTCTTCTCGTTTCATAAGGTAATCTTTTTAATTCTTTTTGCACTTCAGGGTCATCAAATCTCCTTCCAATAAATCTTTTGACAGCAAAAATAGTATTTTTGGGATTGGTAATAGCTTGCCTTTTAGCTAAAATTCCAACCAATCTTTCCCCTGTCTTGGCAATAGCAACGACAGAAGGAGTTAAAATTGATCCTTCTCTGTTTTCAATACATTTTGGCTCCCCATTAATAATCGTAGCCATCTTGGAAATGGATGTGCCCAAATCTATTCCCAAAACTTTGGCCATATTTTTTTATTTTTCTGATTTTTTAACCTTTATTTTAATTTTCTTTTCTTTTTCCTTTTTGGGAGCTTTTTTGGGAATTTCGATTCTCAAAATTCCATTTTCATATTCTGCTTCAGCTTTAGCTTCCTCTACTTCAGCAGGCAAAGGAACTATTCTTTTGAAATATCTCGCTCCCATCTCTCTTTTATAATACCCTTTTCTTTTCTCTTCTTTCACTTCTTTTGCTCTAGCCTCTAGTTTTAGCGTATTATTCTTTATTTCAATGTCAATATTTTTTGGGTCAACTCCTGGCAATTCAGCTTCGACAACGACTTTATCTTTTGTCTCGTAAATGTCCATTCTTGGCATTCTAATTCTTGGAAATCTGAAAAATTCAAATTCAAAAATTTCTGGCCATTCTTGTTCAAACCATCTTTCTAGCTCCCAAAAAGGTCTCCAGGGTACAATTGCCATGGTTTTCAAAAATTTATTTTGCGACCTTTACTTTGGCAGGCCTTAAAACTCTGCCGTCAATTTTGTATCCTTTTTGAACTTCTTCTACAATTTGACCTGTTTCAAATTCATCTGTTTCTACTTCTTCTACCACTTCGTGGAATTTGGGGTCAAATTTTTTTCCCACAGATTCGATCTCCTCTACCCCGTGCTTTTTTAAAAAATCCAAAATTTGTTTTTTAATTTGTAAAATTCCTTGAAAATTTGGATCTTTTTTTAAATTCTCTGGCAATTTTTTTTCTGCGACATCAAAATTGTCTAAAATGGGCAAAAACTCAAAAATCAAATTTTCGTTTGCCACCTTGATTAAATTTCCCACTCTTTCTAGTTCCTCTTTTTTATAATTTAAAAGGTCAGCTCTTGCTCTTTGCCAACCTGCTAAATATTCTTTTTTTAACTTTTCTGTTTCTTCCAGCTTTTTCTTCAATTCTTCAATTTCCTTTTTTAATTTTTCTATTTCTTTTTTTTCTTCCATCAAATTTTTTCTAAAAATTTTTTCAAGGAATTGAGCAAACTTATGTTTTTTGAATAATTCATTCTTTTCGGACCCAAAAGAGCAAAAAAACTTTCTTTTTCATCTGGCAAATAAAATTTTGAGAAAATGAGAGAAAAATCTTTTCCCCCTCTAATTGGAATTTCTTTGCCAATAAAAACTTCAATTTCTTTCTCTTTTCCAAACACATCAATTTTATTTTCAAATTCTACTAAAAATTTGAGAAATTTTGAAACTAAACTTTTGTCTTCAAATTCTGGTTCTTTTAAAACATCCCAACCTTCCTTGAAAAGAATTTCTTTTTCTTTCAAATAACTCAAAGTAAGGGCTTTCGTTTCTTCAGCCAAATATTTAGTCAAAAGATGGGTTAATTTAATAGCATCTTCAATTTCTTCTTTAATCCACTCTCCAATATCTATCGTTTTTTCTCTCATTCTCTCCATTACCCTATCTACAAAAAATCTGTATCCTTTATCTGTAGGAACTCTTCCTGCTGAAGCATGAGGTTTTTCAACGTATCCTTTTTCTGTCAGTCTTTGCATTTCAATTCTAATCATGGGAGAAGAAATTCCAATTTTGTGCTTTTTCTCGATAAATTCAGAAGAAATGGGTTTTACAAAATTAATATAATCTTTAACAATCCAATTTAAAATTTGAGATTGTCTTTTAGTCAACTCCATCAATTATATTTTAGCAAACTAAAATTATCAGTCAAGAGTTGTAAGTGATAATAAAAGTGCCGAAAATGGCACTCTATGTTAAAAAAGAAAAAAATTTAGAGAAAGTAAACGAGAATGTACAACGGCAAGATTGTAGAAATTATCGGAATGCTGAGGATATATGCTATTGTAGTCCAAAAATGGACCTCGAAAAGCTTTTCTTTGCTCACTTTTTTTGTCTTCATAACAAATTCACAAAAGTTCCCTATCCATACAGCTACTTCAAGTGTTTTCGAAATGAGAATTTTTGAAATCACTAACGAAAGCACTGATAAGAATATTCCTAAGGGTTTCCCTGTGAGTAAAGCGATCAGTCCTATCACAATCGTAGGTCCTCCTACGAAAACAAAATTAATTATATCTTCTTCTCTCAACCTATCCCCCCTTCCTATATTATTTCTATTTTCTGAAATTGTCAAAGCTGGTATTTCTTTTTAAAATTAATGAATGCTAAAAAAATTCATTTTTTGCCTAGGCCTCATTTTAACAATTGCGTTCTTTTTTAGATTCTGGAAGTTAGATAAAATTCCTCCTGGTTTCTATCCTGATGAAGCCATAAACGCAAACGAAGCTTTTTTCTCGCTAAAAAATAAAAACTTTAGAGTTTTTTATCCAGAAAACTATGGAAGAGAAGGGCTTTTTATTTGGTTAATTGCTTTCTCTTTTTTTATTTTTAAAAAAATCTCAATTCTCACTGTCAAAATTGTTCCAGCAACAATTGGATTTTTAACAGTCATTGGTCTCTATCTTTTAACAAAAGAAATTTTTAAAGAATCAAAATACCTTTCTCTCTTTGCCGCTTTCTTTTTGGCAACCTCCTTTTGGCACACGAACTTTTCAAGAATTGCTTTTAGGGGAATTTTGCTCCCTTTTATTTTAGTTTTTTCTTTTTATTT
>CAYSYN010000075.1:0-3339 GCA_964435445.1 uncultured Candidatus Saccharibacteria bacterium | reverse complement strand
GATACAACAAAGGCAGGTCTATATAATACGGTTGTGAAACTTGAAAGAGAGGGTCTGCTGGTTACAAATAAAACAGGTAGAGAAAGAAAGGTGATGTTATCTAAAAGGGGTTTTGGAGTGGCAAGAATGCTTTATAGAGTGAAATTAATGTTATGATTTTTATATTTCGTTATAAAAAATTATTTAAATAAGTAAATCAAGAATAAAGCGTGGTGGCATGGATCAAATTGATAAGAAAATTATACAATTCCTTATAGACAATCCTAATTCTACTGCTCATGAAATCTCAAAGACGCTTGGAATAGCTTACGTAACTGTAATTTCTCGCCTTTCTATGATGCTCGTGGATGGCTTCGTTTCGGTAAAAAGGGTGGGAAGAATAAGAAAATGGAGTGTTAAGAAAATTGCACAGGAGGAGGTGGAATAATGGATGTAGGTGAAGTGGTTGTAATTTTAGGTGTGATGGGGGTCGGCATTATAATAGGGTTTGCAATAGGGTTTTTGTATAGCAAGGCGTATAGAAATAAATAGATGGAGGTAAGGGAAATGGTTAGGAAAACGGAAATAGATAAGAAAGAGATACTTACTGAAGCATTGAAAATTATGGAGAACCTCACAATTATGGTAGCAGGAGGAATTATAGTTGGAGTTATTCTTTTCTTTATAAAACTAAACTATGGTTTACTAATTGCAGTTATTTCTTGGTTTATATTTGTATTTTTTGCAAGTTTGGTAGTAAGTTACTTGCTATATAAGAAGCGTGAAAGAGATGAATATGAGAGAGATATTAAAGCGATGAGAACAACATTTAGATACTATCAATATAAAAAAGGTGGTGGAGATGGAAAAGCAAAATAATGAATATATTAAAAATTATGGGAGGTGATGTGAAATGGCGATTGAGAGTGTGGTTAATGGCGTGATAAATTTGTTGTTTGGAATAACGCAAATAGCCTTTTGGCTGGCATTGTTGTGGTTAGTGGTTAGGGTGTTTAGGGTGGCGAGCAGGTATTTGACAGTGTTTGACTATGCGATAGCTTATGAAAAGGGATTGTGGGAAAAGAGGAGTGAGGAAACAGGCATACCATTAGTGTGGGAGAAGGAAAAAGGCAATTGGAGAAAGGAGTTGGAGGGGAGATTAAAAAAGGAAAAGTGAGGGAGATGGCTAAAAAGGGATATGAGGCAGAGGCAGAGTTTAAGAAGAAATTGGAGAATATGGGGTGGTTGGTGATGAGGGTTAGTGGTAGCATTGGGGCAGGAGATTTGGTTGCGATGAGTGCCTCTTCCAATAAAATATACCAAATAAAATCAACCACCAGCAATGTTTTTTATTTTGATAAGCAAACAAAGAGCGAGGTGGAGAGGTTGTTTGATATAGAAGCAACATATGGCATCCCCTGCTACCTCGCCATAAAATTTAAAAGAGGAAAAGGGAGGAAGGGAGTGTGGGTGATAAGAAAGGTTAGTGAGGTAGGGTTAAATAATAATTATAAGCCAATAAAATATGAGGTGGAAAGATGAGTGGGATTTTAGAGATTTTAGATTATTTAAATTTAGAGGATGTTGATAGGTTAATAGATTTGTTAGATGAGGTAAGGCAGAAATACATAGCCACAAAGCAAGGAATGCAATTACACACCTTACAACTAAAATTGATGGGTTTGAGGGCGAGGTTGGTTAGTGAGATGAGGGGTGAGGATTATGGTGATGGCGGTGAGGGCTAAAATAGCTATGGTTGTTTTGGTCTTGTGTGTTTTATATTTTATATTTAGGTGGGTAGTGTGGAGTGTTGAGGTGATTAATATAATAAATAAATGCCACGCGATTTGCGAATCTTGTGGAGGGGTATTCAGCCAAACTAAAATTATTAAAAATATTGGCTATGCTTGTGAGTGTAGTTTTATAAAAGGGAACGAGGTAATTAAAAAGGATTTAGTTAGAGGGTGTGGCAAGGTAGGAAGGGTGGTGTCAATATGAGGGGTATAAATAATAAAAATGTAGAGGAAGAAGAGGATAGGGAATTGGAAATTGTTATTGATATAATTAATGATATTGATAGAAAGATTGCAAGGAGGTTGATTTTGGTTGAGAGACCAGAGTATGATGAGGAGATTTTAAAATTAAAGAGGTTGAGGCAAGATTATTATAAAAAATTTGTTATTATTATGGTTGGGAAAGGGCTATGTCCTATATGCAGGAGTAAATTAGTAAGGAGGGATGGTAAGGGGAGGAGGGTAAGTAAAAATAGGGTTGAATTTGTGTGTGAGAGGTGCAAGAGGGTATATGTGTTTGATAGGGAAAAGGAGGTGGTGATGTGGAGAAGCTTATAGAGGAGTTGGTTAATGAGGTTAGAAGGATTAGGAGGTTAATTGAGGAGTTTGTTAAAATATATAAAGAGGATTATGAGAAGGTTGAGGAGGAGATTAAATGAAGATTAAGGCAATAGTTAAATATTACATAAAAAAGAGTGATTTAGAAAGAGTGGATAGTTTAATAGATAATTATGAGCTGTATGCTACAGATGAAGTTGGTGTTGTGTGTTTGCAGTTTAGCTATAAAGGGAGCTTTAGGTATTTGGAGAGGCTGACAAGGAAAGTAAAACCCTTACATTATGAGTTTGATGATGTTAGATTGAGTTTTAGAAAATGGGGTGATTTGTTATAAAAAAGTAATAAGGATAATAGGTGATGAAAATGTATGAATTAAGAAAGCTATCATTTTGGATGGGTAGTATAGCTTTAATAATGACAATGTTATGGCTTTTAAACCATATTAGTTTTTATGAACAACCTAAAGCTTGCACAATATACATAACAAAAAATTGCACACAAGAGCAATATAATGAATTTGTAAAAAAAGATATGGTTTTGTATTATGATTTTGATGGTTGCTATATAGAGAAAGTTTGTGAGAACAATAAAAGCAAATTTCAAATTGGTTGGATAAAGGAAATTAACACAGCTTGTGGTGAATATGAAAGATGCTAAATCCCCAAACAGCCTGCCAAATGATAGGAGAAAGGTGAAATTATGGGAGATAAAATCTCTGGTAGAACAGCTTGACCAGATGATTACAGATTTGGGTAATTTTAACGATGAAATACTTTTGCCTGTAGTTGAAAGCTCTGGTAACAGAGAATTAGAGGTAATATACAATAAAATAGATTCGTTTGTTGGCGATATGACACAGATGATTTACGATTTGATTGAGGTGAAGTATGAAGATTAAAAAATTTGAAAGGTTAGCTCTTAAGACTGCATTAATGTGGTAAAATCTGTGAGGCAGGGGGTGAAAAATGAAATTTAAAATCGGCTCGTGTGTTTGGCAAAACCATATATT
>CAYSYN010000074.1:0-3394 GCA_964435445.1 uncultured Candidatus Saccharibacteria bacterium | reverse complement strand
TTACTTCTAAAATTTCTTGAATTGTTTTTGCCATTTACTCTCTTTTAGTTTGAAGCAAAATCTGAGTTTGTCTTAGTTTGCTTTTACCTTTTTTTAAAGGAATTTCCCTTTTTCTCTTCAACTTTATTTCTTCAAAAAATTTTCCTTTACCTTTCCAAACAAAGACCTTGGGAGAAAACAAAAAAGAGAAAAGAGAAGGGTAAAGCTGATATAAAGGAATACCATCTACTTTTAAAAAGAAAGAAGCAAAAAAGAGGGGTAAAGTAATAGATAAAACAATGTAAAAAGTTTTTCTTGGAAGATTAAAATAGAGCAAAATCAAAATAGCGACAAAGACCAGAAAAATAACAAAAATCTTCATCGTAATCGGCCCAAAAATTTTCATTTCTCTCTCAATGAATTTTGGAACAATGAATTGCATAGTTTGATTATATGCTAATATAAACACCATTTCAATTAGCAGAAATGTGAAGATCGTAAAAACTGTATAATTTTATTAAAATTAAATTGGGGGAGATTCCAGTGGTAGTAGTTCGATTGGTTCTTCGACCCATTCTTGGTATATCTTTGATGATAATTGGGGCAAAATTACTTAAACGAGCTAGCGAACTAAATAAGCCAGTTGTTGATGAACTTTCCGGAAGCGTAAGTTATGAGGGGGGCGAAGTTGAGGGATTGGCGGGCAGTATACTTTTCGCGCTAGGGCTAGTCTACACCATCTATTGTCTGATGCCATATTATCGTGAAATATGTGAATTTCTCTTTGCTCCTTAAAATCTCAATAATTTATCATAAATTATTTTCTAACTGAGGTAGACACTGCTACCTCTTTTTTAATATTCCCAATTCCAGTTAACTAGCAAGGTTGATTCTTGACTTTTTCAAAAAAAATTTATAGAATTTAAACAGTACATGAGGTGAAAGAATGGGAATGTGGATATTTATATTTTTAGGAGCAGTATTAGGCATTATATTATTTTTATTAAAGTGCATTAGAAGGATACCAGCGCGAGAAATCTGGATTGTCGACCATCTAGGAAAAATTGTGGCAAAGGAACCTGGATATACAATACTGATAGAACACTTCGGCATCGATAGAGTTATAGCGAAACTGCCCTGGAGGGTGTCATTTTCTGTTAAACTTTTCGAGGATGTTGAAGAAATCAGAATTGATCTACGAGAAGGTGGAGAGGTAATTTTGAAAGACCCGCGGATCTGGATTACCCTAGTCGAGCCTCGGAAAGCATTTGAAATAAGTGAAAAACCATTACAACAATTGAGAGAAATAGCAGAGCACCGGCTAACAGGGGGGATAAACAACATGACACATGACGAGCTAACATTGTCGAGAGTACCTTCAATAATGAGGCCAGGGAGAGAAATTTTACAAAGAAAACTAGATGAGATTCTGCGGAGTTCAAGAGAGTTTATGGATTTTGTAAAGACGATAGGAGCAGAGTTTAATGGTTTCACACTGGACGATTTTGATTTCGATCCGGAAACACTCCGCCAGAGAAGAGAAAGAATCCTTTCAGCAATGAATATTACGATAGCTGAGAATCGAAGTAAAGCCACTTTAAATGAGGTCTCAGCTGTCGGTGCAATAACGCAAATGCTTAAACAGAGTGGGTTCGATCCTAAAAGCGCAGGAAAAACTGCTACGAGACTATTTGAGAACAGCCAGGTGTTAGAAAAAGGTGGTACGGTAATAATATGGCGCGGAGGAGGACAAGTAATTGGGGGTATTGTTCCTACATTTCCTGTAAAGAAAGAAAAAAATTACCCCCTAGGAGGGAAAGGGCGCCATTATTAGTTCTTTCCCATTTTTTATTCAATTGGTTCTCGATAAATATCTTTGATAACTTTCTTTTCTTTAACTTCCTTAAAGGTTGGCGTTTCTGTTCTTTCTCCTAAAAATTTCTCTGCAATCTCTCTTGCTATTTTGCTACTTAAAAATTCATCTAAATTGAGCCTTTCCTTTATTTCTCTTTTCAAATTTTCCTTTGATATTTTTCCAGCTTCTAAGTCTTTCATGATCTCAGCTAACTTGAAAGCAGGCAAATTTTTTAAAATTTTAATTCTTTCTTCTTCACTCTCCACACCTTCTAACTTTTTCTCTATTTCAGGATCTGTAAAAACCCTCACGGGGCCTAATTTATACTTTTCAACGATTTCAATTAGTATTTCAACTGGAATCTTTTCTTCCATAGTCTAAATTTGGTAATAAATTGAATACAATATGCGCTCATAAGCTTCTCCTAAGTTTCTTTCTTCAGGATTTCTACTTGCTAACAATCTATCAATTTCTCTTGCAATATGTCCCCTTTGAGATTCTAAAGCAGCAAGTGCGGCTTCTCTCGGAGGTAGCGGTCTTCTTGGACGAGTTCTTCTTCGCTGATATATCCTAAACACAGGGATACCCGTTTGGTTTTCAAAATGTTGTAAAAATCCCTCATAAAATGCCTCTTTTTGCCTCTCTTTCCCTCTTCTTATTATATTCCGGGCAAGAGGAGGTCTTCTGGCTATCCAGCCAGCAATTTGAGGCCTTCTCAAAGCTTCTGGTGAAAGCTCTTTCACATCTTTAGGACTAAATTTTGACAAAACTTCTGTTCCGATTTCTGCTAGAGTAAAAGGTCGACTCGTTTCAGGATTAATGATCAATGTCAGCAAATCTGGTCTTTGTTTTTTCAGAAAGTCGGCTGGTTTTTTTCCGTATTTTCTTTGAATTTCTTCTAAGGTTTTTCCGGCAAAAAATCTTCTTACGATTTCTTCATCGATTTTTTTCTTCTCAACAAATATTTCCAAAAGTTTTGCTTTTTGAGCGTCAGGGATTAAAGGAGAATACAAATCTTCTTTTAACCTTGACCAAAGGCCTCTTTCTGCCCATTCTTTATATTTCTTTTCTGCAGCCTCTATTTTTTCTTTTTCCACTTTCTCAAAAGCTGCTATTTTCTCTGTTATTTTTCCGGCAAAAGGAATTCCCTTCATTGCTTCTTCCAAAGTAGCTCTGGCAGGAACAACAGATTCCAATCTTTCGGCAAATCTCCTCACTCCTCTTCCAAAAGTTCCCAAACGAGGATATCTTTTTTCAATTTTTCCTCCCACCCATTTCAAACCCTTTCCGCCTACCTTCCCAACAGCTACCGCTCCTGTTGCTAACACTGTAGTGCCTATTGTTTCCAAGACCCCTACCGCTCCCTTGGCAAAGCTTTCCATAACTCCAGGAGTACTAATTAATCCTACATAAAGAGCAATGAGAGCAGGGATGTATTTGATGACTTCTTTAAAACACGCTTCTACGAGAGGTACGAGATTAGGATCAAGAGTTATTATGCTGGGAACTACTTTGACTCCAATTTCAGCCGGATGGTTCATTAGAAAAACAGCGACAGAC
>CAYSYN010000073.1:0-3459 GCA_964435445.1 uncultured Candidatus Saccharibacteria bacterium | reverse complement strand
ACTTCCTGGTAAGTAGAAGCATTTTTAATTTTTTGTTGAATTTGCTCATAAGAATCTAATTTTCCTTCAATTGAATTGATTTCATTTTTCAAATCCTGAGAAAGTTTTTGGTATTCAGAAATTTTTCTTTCAACATTTGGCATTTTTTGAGGACAATTTTCTTTGATAAAGTTAAGGTTGGGTAAAATTTCTTCTTCAATTAACTTTAATGATTTTTTGTCATAATAGACAATTTCTTGGGCATATTTTCGATCAAAGTAAGTACGTTGATTTAAAACATCAATCATTTTACTTTTATAATCGCTGTCTGGTGAAGGAGGAGAAATATTTCCTGGACCCCAACCACCTGAAGGAGCAGAAGTTTTAAGTCCTAAAAGCCCAACACTGCTTCTCAAAAGCCGAGTAATGAGAGCGTCAAGAATAAAAACAGCTATATCTGTAAGACTTTGAAGATTAGCAATTTCTTTGAAAGTAGCATCTTGAGCCGAAGAAAGACCATAACTAAAAGCTTTTCCTGGAGTAATGATAATTTCTCTGCTTTTACAACAAACTTGTTGAGCTTTTTCTTTGCATTCTTTTTCACATTCTTCCTTATTAGGAAGTTTCTCATAGCAAGCATCAAAGCAATCTTGATAATAACTATGATAACAACCTGGGGAACATTGAGTTCTATCAGTAACATATTTTTTCTCTCCTAAAAATTGATCTCCAGCAATTATCTCCAATGCTCTTTTCTCATGCTCTTGAGCAAATTCTTCAAGATAAGCATCATGAGCCATGACTAAAGCGCCCCAATAACTGTTTTGAGGATCAAGATAAACTCTTTCCCAAGCAATCCAAGAACCATATCGAAAATCATTAAAGAAGCGCTCAATGTTTCTGATCACATCTTCTAAAGTGCAACGAACATAATGACGACGATAGGTAGAAAAAGGAAGAAGAAGCCGGACTTTGAAAGAAAAAGGATAACAAAGCCATCTTAAATCAGAATTCCAAATCATCTGACCAACGATGGCATTTACCTCGTCCCAAAGATATCCTTTAAAGTCACTAACAAAATGTGGTCTTCCTCCTCCTTGAATCCAAACAACTACTTGATCAATCATCATTTTCATCAAGCGATGTTTTAAAACGTCAATTGCCGCATTTTTCACCCATTCGGCAACCCACATTGCCCATTCATTAGACCAGTGCTTTATATGATGAAAAATCCATTTATACCAGTTAACCACATATACAGCCTTAGCGGCTTTAACTTCTTTTGGCTGAAGAAAAACTCCCCATAATGTAAATGAAGAACAAATGAAAAAAATTAGAATCAAAGACAGAAATTTTTGAAAATTAAGGTTTAAGCTCATGGTAGAACTTTAAAACCATCTTTTATTAACTTTTCTCTAAAAACTCCAAAAGTTTGATCAATTTTTTGAGGAAGAAGATTTTGAGAAATTTCAATCGCAACCAGAGCTTTTAAAGGATCATTTTGATAATCTAAAATTGCCTCAACGATTTTTTGAATGAAAGAAATCAAACCAAAAATCTCTTGATGAATTTCAAGATAACCTTCAGGAACTTTTATTTTTTTAAGTTTTTCTTTTGAATCTTTAAGTTGAGAAAGAAAGTCTTTTAAAGATGAAGGATCATTTTTTTGAAAGAAATCTCCGAGTAATTTAGATGGAGGATTTTCTTTAAAAATTTTGCTTAAAGTTTTATCAAGAGCTTCAAGATACTGATTAATATTTTCTTTTGAATAAGGAATAGTTTCAATCTCTTCTCTTCTAAGCTCGCTTTTTTCTAATTCAAATTGATTTAAAAGCTCCGGCATCTTTTTTTCTAAAATTTGAGATAAATTTTCAATTTCAACTTTACTTGAAACTGGACTTTCTTTTCCAAGCTCAAGCATCATTTGAGTTGAAAGAAGAGAAGCTAAATATTGGGTAAAATTTACTTTTTTCTCTTCTAAAGGCTCTTCTTTAAATGAAAAAGTATCAGCCTCACAAAAACCTTTTTGAGAATTAAAAGTAGAGGAAGAAAAACTTTCCTTATTTGAGGTGATTTTAATTTCTCCTTTTTTAGAAAAAGAAATTCCAGCAAAAACAAGTGCCAAAATTAAAGCCACACAAAAACCTAGAAAAAAGACAATTTTTTTCTTTGAGCGTTGTTTCATTGTTTTAATTATATTTCAAAATTTTTCAAAAAACAACTTTAATTTGTGAAAAAATCAAAAAATAAAGAGAGCCTCAAAAAGGCTCTCTTTAAAAAATTTCAAAGATTTATTTAGATTTTAAAAGAGCTTGAAGGATTTCCTGTTGAGAAAGTTTTTCTCTTGGAAGACAAACCATTATTTTCTTTCTTTTTTCTACTCTTTCTTTCCAGCATTTTCCTCCGAATTTTCTTTTCAATGAAGGAATGTCACAAAAGCAGTGAGAAAAACCTTGAAATACCAAAATCGGACAAAATTCTTTCCATTTTCCGTTTGAAAAACCTTCCTCAATCTTTCTTTTCATTTCTGGATAAACCGGACATTCTTTCGTTGCTTCAAAACTACATCCTGGTCCTGCAAAAGGACAAATTTTTAAAATCCTTGCTGGACAAATTTTTTGCTCCATTTTCTACCTCCTTATTTAGTTTTTAAATTTAAAAAAATCTCGCCCAGAAGGGCGAGATTTTTTGCCTTAAAATTTTTCAGAATAGATTTTTGGTAGAAACCTCATCATTTTCCTTTATTATCAAAAGTTTTTTTAATTTTTTGTCAAGAGGAAAGATAGTTTTTAGTTAAAAGGAACCGCCAGGGGCGGTTCCTTTTTTAAACTCTTCTATTTGCATTATTTCTCAGAAAAATGTTTCTTGGAAAAATAGGCAAGTTCTTTTGCGAGGGAACTAGTAAATTCCGGATCTTCTTTGATAATGCCAGTAGTTGAGACACTCCCTGCCCACACTCTGATTCTTTTCGGTTGTATGATAAAAATTTTAACTTTTTCAAAAAGAGGATTAGATTCAATTACCACAATGAAAGCTTTCTGTCTTTCACCAAGGGGAATTTCATAACCCCCCTCATTTCTCAAGAATTTTTTTACTAATGAAAGATTCTCATAATAAGAAAAATTAGTGATGATTTCTCTTCCCTTTCTTTTTTCTACTACTTGTCTTGCGGCTGCTTTGTATCCTACTTCCTCAGGAATACTTAGTTTCACTAGTGTCGCCATCTCTAGTGGGGTACAGGAGATTATCAAAAAGCTAAAGATGCAAACGAGAATAAAACCAATTCGCCTCATTTTTACCACCTCCTTTTAATTTTTTTCTATTTTCTATTCAAAATTAGAGAACATTTTCTTAAATTTGTCAAGAGTTTTTATGAACTTAAAACTTCCTCTACGGCTTCAATGATCTGAAAAGGAAGAATTTCGGATTTTACTAGATATTTTTCGGCTCCTAAAGCTTTGGCACGGTCTTTATCAATTT
>CAYSYN010000072.1:1476-3485 GCA_964435445.1 uncultured Candidatus Saccharibacteria bacterium | reverse complement strand
AACTCCTTTTTTTTGAAGCAAGGTTTCTCGTAAATCTTCTAAATCAGATTGCATTTCTGGAGGAAAAGAAGCTTTTTCCACCTCCTCAATTTCTCTAAGGTCTTTTTGGGAAAATTTCTTCACTCTTTCTATTTCAAATTCTTTTTTTACTTTCTTTTCTTTTTTTCCAAATTCTTTGACTAAAAACAATTTTTTAGAAATTGCTTGTGAAGGATTCCGTAAAAACAAATTTTTTGAAATTTTTTGTGAAAGATCCACCCAACCGGGACCTAAAGCCTCTAAATACTCTCTTTCTCTGGGAGCACCCCCTATTTTTCTTAGAGAAAGCTTAATTAAATCTAAATCGCTTGTCTCAACATCATTGTAGACTGTCCCCAAAAGAATTCTTTTTACTTTTCCTTTGCTAACTTCTTCTGCCAAGTTTTGGCAATATTTAAAAATTTCCTCCCTTATTTCTCTAGAAGCAAACAGATAGTCTTTGTTTATTTCAATATTGTCTAAAACCAAATTCAAATTCTCCTGGGAATCCTTAGTAAAATAGAGCCAGGTTTGAGCAATGGTTTGATCTAAAGCAACATCTCTTACTTCAACCACTTGAAAACCAGAATCTATTAAATAATCCAGTATCGCTTGATTGCCAGTTTCCGGTGCCACACAGCAAGAGGTATAGTTCCCTTGAAAAATATCATAGCCCGGTTCTCTTTGCCAAAGCTTAATTTCAAATTCGTAACCTTTTTTGCCTGTTTCTTTTTCTAAATCAGGAATTCTTCTCTTCAATTCTTTGAAATGGTCTAAAATTGTTCCTATTCTTTCTTTTTTTGTTTCATCTTTTTCTGTTTCAAAAATCTTTTCTGTTTGTTGAATAAAATCTTCTAAAAACATTTGAAGATCCCGTAAAGACAATTTTCCTTTTTTAGGATGATAAATTTCTTTTTCTTTTAAAGAAAGCTGGTATTTTTTAATTGTGTTATTGAAAAGTTTTTTTGCCTGTTGTTTATCTAAAATTCCCGGTATTTTTTCTCGATAGGAACCCAAAAGGGCTCTGATGTTTTCTAATAATTCTCTCTGGAACGCTTCCTTTTTTACCTTAATTTCTTCTGGTTTTTTACCAACAAAGAACTTTTCTTTTTTTGGATAATTTAACCAGAGATTGAAATCTATTCCTTCTTTTTCAAATTCTTCTTTTACTTTCAAATTATATTTTTGGATTTCCTTTAACCATTCTTTTTCCTTTTCTGTATAACTTCCTTCAATTTTTCCAAAAAGGGAAGCTAAGAAATTCTTTTCTTGAAAAGATAATTTTATTATTAGTTTTAAAAGCTCTTTATCTTCTGGTTTGTATAACTTTTCGGCTGTAAACAATTTGGGCAGATAAATTAAATTCCATTTGTCAAAAGATTCTTTTTCAATTTCGCCTTTAATTCCTATTTTTCTGGCAAATTCTTTTAAAAGTTCTCGACCCAAGTCTCTAATTAACTCTTTAGCTTTATTTTCTTTTCTCAACTCTAATTGCTTTTTTAATTCTTCTTCCAAGCCCGCTCTTTGATAGGCGGAAACTATTTCAATTAATCTGGCAAAATATTCTGTGTTTAAATTGCTAATCTTTGAAAAAGATTGTGCCAGAGGACTAAAATCTTGATAATCTACTATATCCTCTAAAAACTTCTTTAATCTTGGAAAACCATAGTTCTTGGCATAACTTTCGATTAATCTTTCTCCAAACTTCAAATCAATGCTTTGAAGATTGGCAATTTGGACTTGATGTTTTTTAAAGAATTCTTCAATGTCTTTTATTTGTTTTTCTTCTCTTAAATTTTCATTTATTTCTTTCAATCTCTCTTTCTGGGCTCTCAAAGAAGGCAGGTATTTCAAAATTACCTCTCCCAAATCCTTGTTTTGTCTTAATAATTTGGCGATAAAAAATTCTATGTATTCTCTTTCTCCTTCTGAAATTTTATGTTTCTCTAAAATTTCCTCTAAACGAGGGGAGGGTTCTCCTAGCTTAGCTA
>CAYSYN010000072.1:0-1376 GCA_964435445.1 uncultured Candidatus Saccharibacteria bacterium | reverse complement strand
TTATGTTTCTCTAAAATTTCCTCTAAACGAGGGGAGGGTTCTCCTAGCTTAGCTAATTCTATGGCGAGTTTCCCGGCATGGTAAAACTCACCTCTTCCAAAGAGTCTTTCTATTGCTTGTTTGGCTGGTGTTATCATTTCTTTTTCTCCTAGCTTCGCTAGTTCTATGGCGATTTTCCCGGCGTCGTAAAACTCGAATTTTTTAAAAAAGAGTCTTTCCATTGCTTGCTTGGCTGTGTTTATCATTTCTTTCTCTCCTAGCTTAGCTAATTCTACGGCGATTTTACCGGCGCCGGAAAACCAACCTATGTTAAATAGTCTTTCCATTGCTTCCTTGGCTATTTTTATCATTTCTTTCTCTCCTAACTTCGCTAATTCTATGGCGATTTTACCGGCATAGTCATACTCGAATTTTTTAAAAAAGAGTCTTTCCATTGCTTGCTTGGCTGTTTTTATCATTTCTTTCTCTCCTCGCTTAGCTAATTCTATGGCAATTTTACCGGCGTAGTAGTAGGAGTCGCCAGTCACACTTTTACGACCTTTTTTAAAGAGTCTTTTCATTGCTTGCTTTGCTGTTTCTTTCTCTCCTAACTTAGCTAGTTCTACGGCGATTTCACCGGGATCGTAAAACTTGAACTCTTGCTTAAAGCTTCTTTCCATTGCTTGTTTGGCTGTGTTTATCATTTCTTTTTCTCCTAGCTTCGCTAATTCTATGGCGATTTTACCGGCCTCGGAAAACCGACGTCTTTCAAGGAGTTTTTCTATTGCTTGTTTGGCTGTGTTTATCATTTCTTTTTCTTTTTCTCCTAGCTTCGCTAGTTCTACGGCGATTTCACCAGCGTAGTGAAACCAACCTCTTTCTAAGAGCCTCTCCATTGCTTGTTTGGCTAAAAGGGTACCCTCTATTCTATCTGCTATTGCTTCTCTTTTCTTCTTTACTTTTTCTTCTAATTCGGCAAGTTTCTCTTTTTCTTCTTTTGTTATTTCTTTTCCTAATTCCTTTTTTATTTTCATTCTTAAATCTTCAATAAATAATTTGTCTTCTGGCTCCTTTGAATTTCTCAATTTTAAAAGCTGTCCTTCAAATGACCATTTTTCTTTTTCTGGTCTTTTTTGAGGAAACTCCAATTGAAGATAAAAAGGAAGTTTTTTTCTTTCTTCTTTTCTGTGAATTTCTTTTTTCTTGTAAAATTCAAATTTTTCAGGATTCATAGTTATATTTAATTTTAACTATCTAATTTCTGATGCCAAGAATTCCTTTTTTAATTTCTGATTTTCTCATCCTAATTTAAATTAAAATGGATGTCAAATTTTTGGTTTTAAAAGATTAAAAAGAAGAAGATTTTTGAAAAGGCAGGCGACGGTGATGGGGCCGGT
>CAYSYN010000071.1:0-3487 GCA_964435445.1 uncultured Candidatus Saccharibacteria bacterium | reverse complement strand
CGCTTTCGGTGTTCCTGCCGATATCAACGGATTTCACCCCTACACCGGCAGTTCCGGTCCCCCCTACCGCCCTCTAGCCAGGAAGTTTTCACTGCATTCTCCAGGTTGAGCCCGGAGGCTTTAACAGTGAACTTTCCTGGCCGCCTACGGTACCCTTTACGCCCAGTAAATCCGGTAAACCCTTGTGGCTCACGTCTTACCGCTGCTGCTGGCACGTGATTAGCAGCCACTTATTCCCCAGGTACTCTCAGGGAGAAAATCTCCCTTGCTCCCTGGGAAAAGGGGTTTACAACCCGAAGGCCTTCTTCCCCCACGCGGCGTCGCTGGGTCAGGGTTTCCCCCATTGCCCAAGATTCTCGGCTGCTGCCTCCCGTAGGAGTGGGGCCCGTGTCTCAGTGCCCCTGTCGGCGGTCAGGCTCTCACCCCGCCTACCCGTCATCGGCTTGGTGGGCCATTACCCCACCAACTACCTGATAGGCCGCGGGCCGATCCTGGAGCGGTCGGGATTAACCCTTCCCTTTACCCAGCACCACTTTTAAAAAGTGGTGCTGGGACTATCGGGGATTAGCCGGGTTTCCCCGATTGTCCCCGTCTCCAGGGTACGTTACCCACGTGTTACTGACCCGTTCGCCAGGTACTACTTTGAAGTGGAAACCACCCCAAAGTAGCCCTCTGACTTGCATGCCTTATCCACGCCGCCAGGGTTCTACCTGGACCAGGATCAAATCCTCAAAGAGAAATTTTTGGAGTCGGGCCTTCATTTGAAAGTCCCTTCCTTTTTAAAGATTTTAAAGAGCTCATTTCATTTTTATATTAAACTAATAGAAATTTTTGTCAAGTTTTCTCGCTCTTTTCTTCTTCTTTAACTTTTGTCTCTTGTTCTTCTTTCTCTTTCTTTTCTTCTTTTGTTTCTTTTTCTTTTTTCTTTTTGTGAACTGGAATCTTTTTTCCTTTCAAAATTCCTTCTCTTACCAAAAGATTAAAAACGCTAGCTGACGGTTTAGCTCCTACAGATAACCAATACTCTATTCTTTCTTTTCTTAAAATTTTTTCTTTTGTTATAGGATTCCAAAAACCCACCTCTTCAACAAACTTTCCAGAGGTAGGACCTCTCCTTTTATCCGTCACAACAATTTTGAAGGCAGGTTGATTTCTTTTCCCTACTCTTTTAAATCTAATTGCTAACATGTTACCATTTTTTTATTTTTAGAGCATTTTTGGCTGCTTCTTCTTCAGCTTCTTGTTTTGAAGAACCTTCTCCTTTGGCAATTAACTCCTCTCCAAAAAAAACTCCAACTAAGAAATGTTTTGCATGATCTGGTCCCCACTCTTCTAAAACCTTATAAGAAGGAGTAATTTTCAATCTTTCTTGAGCTTCTTCTTGAAGCCTCGATTTTGGATCTTTATAGAGTTTCTTTTCGATTATTTCTGGTAAGTATTTTATCAAATTTTTTTTAATAAATTCTTTGCAAATTTCAAATCCCTGATCTAAATACAAAGCACCAATAAAAGCTTCAAAAGTATTTGCTAAAATGTACATTCTTGCTTTTCCTCTTTCTTTTTCTTCTCCTTTGGATAACAATAAAAATTCTTCAAACCCTAATTCTCTAGCTACTTGTCCTAATCTTTTTGCACAAACTAGAGCTGCTCTCCAATTGGTTAATTCTCCTTCTGATTTTTTAGGAAAGTTTTTGTAAAGATATTCTGTAACTGCTAGCTCCAAAACTGCATCTCCCAAAAATTCCAATCTTTCATTGTGAGAATAAGGAAACTCTGGATGCTCGTTAAGATAGGATCTGTGGCAAAATGCTTCAATTAAAAAAGGTTTATTTTTAAAATAAATTTTCAATTTTTCCTCTAATTGAGAAAAATCTTTCATTTTCCTTTTTCTAATTTTTGATATTCTCTATAAACGGTTCCCAAAACTCCATTAACAAATTTCCCTGCGCTCTCACCGCTAAATCCTTTAGCTAGCTCAATAGCTTCGTTAATAGCCACCTTTGGAGGAACAGCTTTTTTATCGCCAAACAAAAGTTCATAAATACCTAACCTCAAAACGTTTCTATCCACAATTGGCATTTGATCCATTGGCCAATGGGGAGCAGTTTTTTTAATGATTTCATCAATCTCTTTTAAGTGTTTAATAACTCCTGTTACTAATTCCCAAATAAAGCCTATCTTAGATTCATCTAAATCGAAACCGAACTCCTTTACATTCTTCTCTACGATTTTCTCCAAATCTTTTTTCCTTTCATAAAAATCCCACTCATAGAGACTTTGCATGGCAATTTGTCGACAAAGGTGTCTAGAAGCCATACTACTTTTCTTCTTTTTCTATTTTTACCACTTCTCTCCCTTTATAAAAACCACAAAATGGACAAACAGTATGGGGCAATTTCATCTCTCCACAATTTTCACATTTCACTAGATTAGGTTTTTTCAAGTAAAGATGGGTTCTTCTCCTTCTGGCTTTTGATTTTGAATGCCTCTTTTTGGGAACAGCCATAGGTTTTAATTTATCATAAAAAAAGAAAAAAAGAAAGACTTGACGAAAAGAAAAAATAATAATAATTTGAAGGTGGTGGGAACTTGCCTTTTGTAGAAGCGGTCTCTGTAGAGAATTTTCAAGAGTGGGTAGCCGACCTTCTTCCTGATATTCGTGCTAAAAGATATATAGTGATAAAGACCTCTAGAAATGAATTTTTTGTCTATCCCCGAGTAACAACTGGAGGATTATTGAAACCATATACTCCTCCACTTACCGACGAAGAGTCGAAAAAACTTGAGGAGTGGTTTGAAAAACGAGGAATTAAAATTAAGAAATGTGCCAACTTCTATATAGACGATAGAAAAGATCCCCGCGAATTAAAAAAAGATTAAAAAAATTTTTTCTTTTTTGAGCCTTTTGGCTTTTTTTATTTTACTCCTTTGAAAGTTTTTCTGTGGATCTTTGAGGGGCCGTATTTTTTTAATAATTTTAAGTGAAGTTTTGTCGGGTAGCCCTTGTGAATTTCAAATTTATATCGGGGATATTTTTTGGAATATCTTTCCATTATTTTGTCTCTCGTTACCTTAGCTATTATTGAAGAAAGGGCGCAAGAGAATACTTTTTCATCGCCTTTGACGATTGATTTTTGAGGGATTTTTAAATTGATTTCAAAATTTCCATCTACAATTAAAAAACTTTTTCTTTTTCCCTTTATTTTCTGAAACAATTTTTTAGTTGCCCTTTCCATAGCTAATTTCGTCGCCTCTAAAATATTGATCTTATCAATTATTCTTGGAGAAACGGTAGAAGTTGCCCACTTTATTTGAGGAATTTTTTTTATTTTTTTAAAAATCTCTTTTCTTTTTTTTGGAGAAAGTTTTTTTGAATCTTTAACTCCTTTGAGTTCTTTTAAAATTTTAGAATTGAAATTGTAAATTGTTACAGCAGCAGCCACTACAGGACCTGCTAAAGGTCCTCTTCCAGCTTCATCCAAACAAA
>CAYSYN010000070.1:0-3521 GCA_964435445.1 uncultured Candidatus Saccharibacteria bacterium | reverse complement strand
GTTTTAGAATCTGGAATGGCAGCAAAATGAAAAATTTAAGAGAAAAAATTCTATTTTTCATTATATTTTTGTGTTTTTTTGTCATTTTGGCTCAACTTTTTTATCTTCAAATTTTAAGGGGGGATTATTTTAAAGCTCTTTCTTTTGGTCTCACAACTCCTCTTTTCCAAAAAGAAAATCAAAGGGGAGAAATTTTTTTCAGAAACGGAGAATTGGCTGCCACAAACAAACCTTTTTATTTTTTAGTCATTTTACCTTCTAAAATTCAAGAGAAAGAAAAAATAGCCAAAACTTTTGCTGAAATTTTGGGAGTTGAAGAGAATCAAATTTTAGAAAAAATGAAGAATAAATCTTTCATTTTAGAGATTGGCGAAGATAAAGAAAAAGCTCAAAAAATAAAAAATTTAAATTTGAAAGGAGTTTTTGTTGAAGAAGGAGTAAAAAGATATTATCCCCAAGGAAGTTTGGCTTCCCAAGTTTTAGGATTCTTGGGAGGAGAAGGGAAGGGACAATATGGAATAGAAGAATATTACGATGAAAAATTGAAAAAAGGAGAAAATTTGATTTTGACTTTAGATTATCAGATTCAATTTGAAGCAGAAAAAATTTTAAAAGAGGCTAAAGAGAAGCTAGATTTTGAAAAAGGAGAAATTTTAGTTTTAAATCCTGAAAATGGAGAAATTTTGGCTATGGCAGTTTATCCCAATTTTGATCCAAACAATTATAAAGACTATGTTAAAAATCTTGAAATTTTCAAAAACCCTTTCACTCAAGAATTGTACGAACCAGGTTCTGCTTTCAAACCAATCACTATGGCTATTGCTTTAGAAGAAAAAAAGATTACTCCAGAGACAACATATGAGGATCCAGGAGAAATAAGAATTAATGGTTGGGTTATCAGAAATTATGACAACAGAAAATATCCTGGTAAAATTACCATGACCGAAGTTTTAGAGAAATCTATAAACACAGGAGCTGTTTTTGCTCAAAGACAAGTTGAAGGATTTGTCTTTTTAGATTATTTGAAAAAATTTGGTATTTTTGAAAAAACGGGAATAGACCTCCCAGAAATTTTTTCAGAAAACAAAGAAATAAAACAAGGAAGGGAAATAAATTTTGCTACAGCTTCCTTTGGTCAAGGAATTGCTTTAACTCCAATTCAGCTGGCAAAAATTTATTGTGCTATTGCTAACGGAGGGAAAATGGTTACATTGCATTTGAGGAAAGATTTTCCCCAGATTGAAGAGAAAAGAGTTTTGTCTAAGGAAACGACGACAAAATTAACTCAAATGTTAATTTCAGTTGTAGAAAATGGTTTTGCCAAAAGAGCAAAAATTGAAGGTTATTTCATTGCTGGAAAAACGGGAACTGCTTTGCAACCTAAAGTAGGAGAAAGGGGATATTCTGAAAAAACTTGGCAAAGCTTTGTTGGCTTTTTTCCAGCTCAAAATCCAAAATACTTAATCTTGATAAAATTAGACAATCCAAAAACAAAAACAGCCGAATATTCAGCTGTTCCCCTTTTCAGGGAAATAGCTAGCTTTATCATCAAGGTAAAAAAGATTCCGCCTGATTATGAGCCTTCTTAATAAAATAAAATTTTCTTTGAAAAAACCAAAAGTAATTGTAGTTTGTGGGGAGGGAAGGAAAACGGCAAAAGAAGCTATTTTAAAAGTTTTAGAAAAAAAGTTTAAAATAGGCAAAGAAATTTTAGTTTTTGAAGCTGAAAACGAAAGAATAAAAAAATTTGAGTTTTTCTTGAAAAATTCCTCTTTTCCCATTTTAGTTGTCACTCATGTTGGAGAAATCCCTCCAGATGAAATTGTTTTTGCTGGAGAAAGAGAGAAAGTGAAAGATATTATAGAAGTGGCAAGAAGATTACCTCCTTTAACAAGATTGGTTTTAAATTACGATGATGAGACAACAAGAGAGATAGATGATTTAACAAACTTACATACTTTTACTTTTGGCTTTGATGAAAAAGCTGACTTTTTTGCTACGAATATAAAATTAAACCGGGGAACGAATTTTAAAATCTCTTTTGAAGGAAGTTTAGTGCCTTTTTGGTTAGAAGGAGTTTTTGGAAAAGAGCAAATTTATGCCGTCTTATCTGCTACTGCAGTAGGAAAGATTTTGGGCTTAAATTTAGTTGAGATTTCCCAAAATTTAAAAGATTACAAATCTTTGCCAGGAAAAATGAGATTAATAGAAGGAATAAAAGAATCTTTTATTTTAGATGATTCAGAATCTGCTACTGTTTCTTCAATGATAGAAGCTCTTGAAATTTTGGGAAAAATTCCTCATTTTTGGAGAAAGATTGCTGTTTTGGGAGATGTGGTAGGAATAGGAAAGTATACGATCGAGGCCCACGAAGCTATTGGAGAAAAAGTGTTTGAAAATGCAGACCTTTTATTTACTTTTGGACCAAGGGCAAAATTTATAGCCAAAGGAGCTTTTGAAAAAGGAATGGAAGAAGAAAAAATCTTTTCTTTTGATAGAATAGAAGATGGAATTTTAAAATTGAAAGAGATAATACGAAAAGGAGATTTAATTTTAGTTGATGGCTCAAAGGAGATGGAAATGTCAAGAATCGTTGATGAAATCAGAAAAATTTGGTAGATTTCTCTTGAAAGGCAAAAACGCTCCTTAAGAGTTTTTAGTAGTTAGTAATTAGTTTTTAGTTAAGTTAGTGAAGAGGTCTCCAAATCGCGATAGCGATTTGGAGGAAGCGGACTCGCAGCGAGCATAGTAAACCCTCAATCGCGTTTAGCGATTGAACTGGCAGGGGCGAGCCGCGATGGACGCGCGGCCCCATCGTCTAATGGCTAGGACGCCAGCTTCTCAAGCTGGAAATAGGGGTTCAACTCCCCTTGGGGCCACAATGGAAAAAATCTTTTGGCACAGTTTGACCTGGCAGAAAGTGGTAGAGAAATTGAATTCTGATGCCAAAGTTGGGCTTCCAGAAAAGGAAGCCAAATTGAGATTGGAAAAATTTGGAAAAAATAAACTTCCAGAAAAAAGGCCCTTAACTTCTTTGGAAATTTTTTTTGATCAATTCAAAAGCCCTTTAATTTACATTTTGGTTTTTGCAGGAATTGTTGCTCTCTTTTTGAAAGAATGGACAGATTCTCTTGTTATTTTTGGGGCTATTTTTTTGAATACTTTGGTTGGTTTTTTTCAAGAGAAAAAAGCTTCTCAGGCTTTGGAGAAATTAAAAAAAGTAGTAAAAGTGAAAGCAAGAGTGATTAGGGATGGCAAAAAAAGGGAAATTGATGCTGAAAATTTAGTTTTGGGAGACATTTTCTTTTTGAAAGAAGGAGATAAAGTTCCAGCTGATGGAAGAATCATTGAAGCTGAAAATTTAAAAATAAATGAGATGGTTTTGACGGGTGAGTGGTTACCAGCTAAAAAACATTCTCTTTTGCTCTCCAGAGAAACTCCTTTAGCAGATAGAGAAAATATGGTTTTTATGGGAACGGTTGTGGAAGAAGGAAAAGGAAAAGCAATAGTGGTGGCTACAG
>CAYSYN010000069.1:0-3523 GCA_964435445.1 uncultured Candidatus Saccharibacteria bacterium | reverse complement strand
AAATATTGAGGGAAAAACTGCAAGAAATTTTGAATTTCTCCAAAAAGAGGAAGAGAAAGAAAATAGACAAGAAAAACGAAAAAAGCGAAAGAGAAGAAATAAACTAAAATAGTAGAAATTATCCTAGAAACGCCTCTTTTTGTCAAAAATTCGATTGGTCTCTCAATGAGAATGGAAATAATGAAGGCATAAAGAATCCAAAGTAAAACTTGTCTAATTTGAAATAAAAGATAAAAAAGGAAGATAGCAAAAGCTATTTTTAAAATGACTTTTAAGGGAATATCAAATTCTTTTGTCATATTTTTAAAATTTTTTCAATTTTTTCTTTTCTTTTGAGAGGACCCACTAACGCCAAATAAAGATTATTTGTTTTGAAAATATTCTGGGCGAAATTTTTTACTTGAGAAAGAACAATTTTGTCTATTTTTTTGAACACTTGTCTTGGGGTCAAAATTTTCCTTTCCAAAAGTTCTTGGGAGGCAAAAAAAGTAGCTTTTGCGTCTGAAGATTCCAAAAGCAAACTCAATTTTCCTTTTAAATTATCTTTTGCTTTTTTTAATTCTTCTTTCGAAAGGTCTTTTGCAACTTTTTTGTATTCTTTTAGAATTTCTTTAATTCCTTTTTCTAGAAATTCTAATTTCAAACCAGCAGAAGTTGCTAAATATCCACAATCTAGATCAGATTGGGATTGGGTATTAATGTAATAAGCAATTCCCATTTCTTCTCTAATTTTTAAAAAGAGCCTTGAACTCATCATTCCTCCCAAAATAGTAGCTAAAATTCCTTGAACGTATCTTCTTTTGTCAAATAGATTTACACCCTTTGCCCCTAGAATTAAATGAAATTGATCAGTTTCTTTAAATTGGAAAATAAAATTTGGTCCTTTTGTTTTTTTAAATTTTTCCCTTTCTTTCCATTTTTTAGATTTTACTTTTTTGAAATATTTTTTTACTTTTGTCACAGCTTCTTTTTCTCTAAAATTTCCCGCAATGGCCAAAACAATGTTTCCTGCTACATACTGACTCTTCATATAATTTAAAAGATCTCTCCTGGAAATTCTCTTTACGGTTTCTTTTGTTCCTGTAATTGGCCAGCCAGCAGGTTGATCCCCAAAAAGACATTTTAGCCATAAAACAGAAACTAAACTCATTGGATTGTCATTTATCATGTTAATCTCCTCTTCTATCACTCCTCTTTCTTTTTCTATTTCTTTTTCTGGAAAAATAGAGTTTAAAAGAATGTCTGAGGTCCATTCTAACGCCAAGTCTAATTTTTCAAAAGAAACTTTGGCAAAATATCCTGTATATTCTTGAGAAGTGAAAGCATTGAAAATTCCTCCCACCTTATCTAGAGCTTCTGCCACCTCTTTTGGTGTCTTTCTCTTTTTCGTTCCTTTAAAGTACATGTGTTCTAAAAAATGGGAAATGCCGTTTTTCTCTTTTGTCTCATATTTTGAACCCGCTCCTACCAAAACTAAAACAGTAAGAGATTGAGAATCCTTTTGGGGAACTAAAATTAACCTTAATCCATTTTCTAAGACAATTTTTTTAAACATCTAATCTTTCTTTCAAAAAAGAAATTAAATTTTCTATTTTTACTCTTTCTTGCTCCATTGTGTCTCTATCTCTAATGGTGACGTCATTTTTTTCTAAAGTTTCAAAATCAACAGTAACGCAATATGGTGTGCCAATTTCATCTTGCCTTCTGTATCTTCTCCCAATAGATCCCACTTCATCGTATTGGGAAACAAAATGTGGTTTTAACATTTCAAAAATTTCTCTTGCTTTCTCCACCAATTTTTTCTCCTTTTTCAACAGAGGGAAGATGGCTACTTTTATTGGAGCTACTTTTTTGTTTAGTTTCAACAAGATTTCAACTTCTTTTGTAGGTTCTGTTGTTTTCGTTCTTCCTCCTTTAATCTCTTCAAACGAATCGCAAAGTAAAGCTAAAAAGATTCTATCTACTCCACAAGAGGGTTCAATGACATAGGGAATATACTTTTTTTTCTTTTCTTCGTCAAAATAAGAAAGGTCTTGACCTGAGAACTTTTGATGGGATTTTAAATCAAAATCTGTTCTGTTAGCAATCCCTTCAATTTCCCCCCAACCAAAGGGAAATTTATACTCAATGTCAACGCATTTTTTGGCGTAATGAGCTAACTCTTCTTTTTTGTGCTCTCTTATTCTCAAATTTTCTTTTTTCAATCCCAAAATTTCTGTATACCATCTCATTCTTTCTTTGACCCAAAAATCAAACCATTGATCATCTGTACCAGGTTCTACGAAAAACTCCAATTCCATTTGCTCAAACTCTCTCGTTCTATAAAGAAAATTCCTGGGTGTAATTTCATTTCTGAAAGCCTTTCCAATTTGAGCTATCCCAAAGGGAATTTTCAATCTTTGCGTTTTTAAAACATTTTTGAAGTTGAGAAAAATTCCCTGGGCTGTTTCTGGCCTTAAATAAGAAAGAGAACTAGTATCCTCTACTGGTCCCACATGTGTTTTAAACATTAAATTAAATTCTCGGGGTAAAGTTAATTCTCCTCCACATTCTGGACAATTTATTTTTTCAATGGCTTTGGCAATATCTTTTATCTCCTCTTTTGAATAAAGTCCCACCTCATCTAATTTTCCAGATTTCTTTAAATCTTCAATCAAATGGTCTGCTCTAAATCTCTTGTGACAATTTTTACATTCAGTTAAAAGGTCAAAAAATCTTTCAACGTGCCCCGAAGCTTCCCAAGTCTTTGGATTTTGGATGATAGCTGAATCTAAACCAACGATGTTCTCTCTTTCTTGAACCATGAACTTCCACCAAAGGTTTTTTATGTTTTTTTTCATCTCAACCCCTAAAGGTCCATAATCATAAAAACCTCCAATTCCTCCATAAATTTCAGAAGAAGGAAAAATAAAACCTCTTCTTTTTGCCAAAGAAATAATTTTTTCCATTAAATTTTCCATTTTTTTATGCTAGCAGATTTTTTAATTATTCAACAATGGCTTTTTCTTCTGTAATGGAAGGATCATCAGGTAAGAGGGTGGTTAATTTTTGAGCTCTCTCTTCAATTTCTTTTCCTGTCCAACCATCTTTGCCCACAGCTATTAATTCTCCTATTAAAGTGGGTATTTTTCCTTTATCTTCTTTTGTTGGCAAAAGGGAAATTTGGAAAGCCAAACTCTTTTTCTCTCTAGGTCCTAATTTTTCAATTGACCATAAAATTTCTCTTGTTTTTTGGTCAAAAGAAAATTTTGAAATTTCCTCTTCCGGAAAAACTTTTCCCGTCAAAGAGACATTTTCTGGTAAAATAGCTTTTAACCTCAAATCTTTAACCAAAGAGGTTCCTCCTTCAATATGCCAAATAATAGTATAAGTAGTCGACTGACCAACTTTTGGAGGTAGTGGACCTGAGTTTTTAAATCCTACTTCTTCTTCAAAAAATCCCTTTTGAGCTATTTTTATTTTAGAGGTAATTTTTGTAACAAATTCTTCTTTTACTTGAGAAATGAAAACTTTGTTCTTCACT
>CAYSYN010000068.1:0-3553 GCA_964435445.1 uncultured Candidatus Saccharibacteria bacterium | reverse complement strand
ACTGTTTTTATTTTTACTTTCAATCTTATTTTAAAGGTTTCTTTTTCTTCCCCTTCTTTAGCATCAAAATCTTTCTCTAAAATTTCTACTGAAAAACCTTCTTTTGGGAAAACAAAACCTTCTGGAATTTCTTTTTCTAAAATTTTCCTTCCCTCTTCTTTTTCCAACTCTTCTTTAAGAGCAGAAAAGGCATTTTCTAAATCCTCTTTTTTTACGACAACTGCTTCCCCTCCCCCTTTCATTGGTTCAAATGATTCTCCCCAATATTTAAAATATCTTTCTGTACCTTTGAAAGCAACAATGGAGAATTTGGAAGGACCAATATTATAATCTTCTCCTCCTTCTGCAGCTACCACTTCCACGTCAACAAAAGAAGGTTCTAGTTTTCCTTCGACATATTTTGCTCCAGGAACGACAAATCTTTCTTTTGCTAAAAACAATTTTCCTTCAGCCGACATAAACCTTGTTCCTTTCCTCCAATTTTCAGCTTGGGTAGTGTAAGCATTGTAAAGCCTAATTTTCCCTTCAGCTTTCTTTAATTTTTTTCCAGTGGCAGGAAAACTTTTTTCAATTTCTTTTTCTACTTCAAAAATTTGACCTGGAATTTTCTTTCCCTCAAAATCAATTTCTTTTTGATTTATTTCAACAAAAATTTTGTCCTCAAATATTTTCTCTCTAATTTTGGGCCAAATTTGAATTTTTACTGTAGGAAAGAAAAATCCCCAGAGGAAAATTAAAAAGAGAATAGTTAAAGGAAGCAAGAAGGAAGTAGTTTTGGGGAAATGAAAAATTCTTCCTTTTTCTTTTTTTTCTTTTTTTGGCTTGAAAATTCTTTTCTTTTTTTTAGGTAAAATATCCACTAATTTTTTTGTCATAGGAAAATTATAACTGATCCTAGAATATATACAAAAGGCTTCTCAAAACCTTTATTTTAAAACTGCTTTTATCCTTCTGATTCCAGCACCTGCAGATTCTTCTTTTACAATTTTGAAATGTCCTAATTCTCCTGTTCTTTTTACATGAGGACCTGCACAAATTTCTTTTGAAAAGTCTCCAATAGTATAAACTGTCACTCTTTGTGGGTATTTCTCTTTAAAGAAAGATAGAGCTCCTGATTTTATTGCCTCTTCATACGTCATTTCTTCTTTTTTTACTTCTAAATTCTCTTTTATTTTTTCGTTTACCAAATCTTCAATCTTTTTAATTTCTTCTTCTGTCAATTTTTGGGGGTGGGAAAAATCAAACCTCAATCTTTCTGGAGTAATATCAGAACCCATTTGTTTTACATGAGGACCTAAAATTTTTCTCAAGGCTGCATGAAGTAAATGGGTGGCAGTATGCAACTTTATAGCTTCATAGGAAGGTGCCTTTCCAATTCCTCCAAATTTTTTTTCTGCTCCTGCTCTTGAAATTTCTTGATGTTTTTTGAATTCTTCAAAAAAGCCTTTTTCATCTACTAAAAGTCCTTTTTCTTTTGCCATCTCTTTTGTCAATTCTAAGGGAAAACCAAAACTCTGATACAAATCAAAAGCTACTTTTCCTGGAATTTCTTTTAAATTTTTTTCTTTAATTTTTCCCACTTGCTTTTCAAATTCTTTCAAACCCCTTTCTAAAGTTTTTTCAAATCTCTCTTGTTCATTTTTCACTACCACTAAAATCTCTTCTTCTTTTTCTTTCACTTGAGGATAAATGTCTTGGTAAATCTCAATTGCCTTCTTCATTATTTGGGGTAAAAATCCTTTGGGTAAATTCAAAATTCTTCCATATCTTATTGCTCTTCTCAAAATTCGTCTCAAAACATAACCTCTTTCAACGTTTGAAGGTAAAACTCCTTCTGAAATTAAAAAAGCTGAAGCCTTTGCATGATCTGCAATAATTCTAAAAGGTTTTGGTTTTAAATTGTAAGAAATAGAAGAAATTCTTTCTATTTCTTGAATGATGGGTAAAAACAAATCTGTCTCAAAAACAGTTTTTGTCCTTTGACAAACCTGAGCCAATCTTTCCAAACCCATTCCTGTATCCACTCCTTTTTGTTTTAAAGGGGTCAAATTTTTCCTTTCATCTTGAAAATATTCATTGAAAACTAAATTCCAAATTTCCAAAAACCTCGAACACTCACAATTTGGAATGCAATCTTTTCCTTTTTGGCAAGGGTTTTCTCTCACTTGATAGTGAATTTCTGTTGTCGGACCACAAGGCCCTTGCGTCCCTGTAGGTCCCCAAAAATTCTCACTTTTTGGAAAACCAAAAATTTTTTCTTTTTTAATGCCCAAATTTTGCCAAATTTTTGCAGATTCTTTATCTTCTGGGATATCTTTTTCTCCTTTAAACACGGTAATCCAGATTCTTTCTAAAGGAAGTTTTAACTCGGAAATTAAAAATTCAAAAGCTAGTTCAATGGCTTCTTTTTTAAAATATCCCCCAAAAGAGAAATTTCCCAACATTTCAAAGAAAGTTAAATGTCTTTCGTCTCCTACTTCATCAATATCAGAAGTTCTGAAACATTTTTGACAAGAAGCAACATTTTTCCCATAAGGTGAAGGTTCACCTAGATAATAAGGCTTGAATTGTTGCATGCCGGCTGTCGTAAATAAAACAGAGGGGTCTTCGGGAATTAAAGAAGATGAAGGGACAATTTTGTGTCCTCTTTTCTCAAAAAATTTCAAAAATTTTTCTCTTATATCCCTTGAATTCATTAATTTAATTTTACTGAAAAATATTGAAAATAAAAGGGGTTTATCCCTTTTAGTGAAAATAAAAATTAAATTTGATAAAGAGTGAATAATTCTTGACAAAATTTTAAAATTTCATATTTTAAAATTAGGTGAAATTTTGGAAGAAATAAATCTTGAGAAGATAGATTTGACTAAAAATACGTTTGCAGCGGCACTTGGAGTTCCAGAGCAAAAAATTCTAGAGATTATAGAAGAATTGCCTTCACGCCCCAAGGAAGCTTTTGACAAAATATTGAGGGAGTACCATGAACTCTCAGTCGATAACTTCGCCAAGGCTCTTTCAAATAATACTTCTTATCTGGAAGCAGCTGTCTGGTTGTTTAGGCAAATAAAAAAGAAAAAAATTGTCACTCTTAGAGAGTTTATTTTTACCTGCGTCGCGCTTAGGGTGCTCCATATAGCCACAATCCTTATGAAAGAAATTGATCTCAACAAGATTGATCACACGAAGGAAAAAATAAATGAAGTTATAGGTTTAAAGCCAACCGATTTCGACTGTTGCATGGATTTTCTCTTATCCCAATACACTCTTCGCGACTTTTTTGATTTTTTACGAAAAAACGCTTTTTCAAGTGTAGAGATTGTAGAAGCCATTCTTTCAACTACAAGAATGAGCCTCGCTATAACTAACCTTTGGAGAAGTAAGGGGAGGGAAAAAATTTCTACTGAAGAGTTTCTTTTAACATTCATTTACCTCCGCTCCTTTGTCTTCGGTATTCCTTTATTGATGGAAATTGTCAAATTTGACTATCCATTGAGAATGCCAAACAGTTAATGGCTCTTTAGCGTTTCGTTAAACGCTTTTTTATATAAAAATA
>CAYSYN010000067.1:0-3561 GCA_964435445.1 uncultured Candidatus Saccharibacteria bacterium | reverse complement strand
ATTTTTTAAAAAAGCCAAAAGCAAAGGGAAAAAATTTAGCAGATTTTTTAGATTTCAATTTAGCTAAAGCTATCTTTGAGGCTCAAAATTTTTCAAAAAAGAAAAAGTTTCCCCTTAATTCATCGATTTTACTTTTCTTTTTACTCAATTTGAAAGATTGGAAAACAAATTTTATTTTTTCTAGATTGTTAATTGACAGAGAAACGTTGAAAAATAAATTGAAAGAGGGTTTTGAAAAAAGGGAAGGAATTGAAGATATTTTAAGGGAAGCTTTAAAAATAGCTAAAGAAAAGGTAAAAGAGAGAATTGAAATTTCAGATATATTACCCGTTCTTTCTGAAAAGAATGAGATTTTTAAAAAATTTTTAATTGAAACAGAACTTAAAATTCAAGATGTCAAAGATGTAGCAGATTGGGCAGATTATTTAGAAAGAGAATTTTTAGAGCAAAGAAAATTTTGGGAGTGGAAAAATTTAGTGAGAAAAGGGGTTTTGGCAAGAGAATGGACAGCAGGTTATACCATTTTTCTCGATAGATTCTCTTTTGATTTAACAAAAGCAATGAAAAAGCAAAAATTTAGAAAAATCTTTGCTCATCAAAAAGAGGTTCAAGAATTAGAAAGGGTTTTAGCTTCTCCAGAAAAAAATAATGCTTTGATTGTGGGAGAAGTAGGAAGCGGGAGAAGATCAATGCTAGAATCTTTGGCGAGAAGATGTGCGATCGGAGAAAGTTTGCCAGAGTTAAATTTTAACAGAGTAGTTTATTTGGACCTTCAAAAACTCATTTCTGTTACCCAAACGACAGAGGAAACTGAAGATTTATTAGATAGAATTTTTGAAGAAGTAATCAAAGCTGGCAATGTTATTTTAGTCATAGATAATATTCACCAATACATTGGAGTTCAAACTGAAAGGAAAGCTGGCATTTTGGAAATTTCAGGCATTCTCTCCTCTTATTTACCCTCTCCTCTTTTTAGATTAGTAGGAATTACTACTCCTCAAGGATTGCACCAAAATTTAGAATTGAGACCCTCCATTTTAGAATACTTTGAAAAAATTGAAGTGCCAGAAATAACAGAAAGAGAAACTCTCTTAATTTTGGAAGATAGAGCTTTGAGATTGGAAGCAAAATACAAAATTTTCTTTCCTTTAATTTCTTTAAAAAAAATCATTTCTCTTTGTTCAAAATATTTAACTGCCCTTCCTTTTCCAGAAAAAGCAATAGAAGTTATAGATGAAGCTTCTATTTTTGTCGCTCAAAAAAGACAAAAAATTGTTTTTCCTTCTCACATAGCTGCTATTGTTACCAGAAAATCCAAAATCCCAGTAGGAGATATTGAAGAAGTAGAAAGGAGAAAACTTTTGAATTTAGAAAAATTGCTCCATCAAAGAATAGTCAATCAAGAAGAAGCAGTAAAAGAAATTGCTAATAGCTTAAGAAGAGCGAGGGCAGAGATTAGACTAAAAAAAGGGCCTATGGGCTGCTTTTTATTTTTGGGACCTACGGGAGTAGGGAAAACAGAAACAGCAAAAGCTCTAGCTGAAGTTTATTTTGGTTCTGAAGAGAAAATGATAAGGTTGGATATGTCAGAATTTCAAGATCCAAAAGATATAGAAAGACTTTTGGGAACGCCAGGAACAGAAGGACTTTTGACTACTCCAGTGAGGGAAAATCCATTTTCTCTAATTTTACTAGATGAATTTGAGAAAACTCATCCCAAAATTTTGAATTTGTTTTTGCAAGTTTTTGATGAAGGCCATTTGACAGATGGCCAGGGTAGGAAGGTAGATTTTAAAAACACTATTATCATTGCTACATCCAATGCAGGATACAAATTGATTTTTAGGGCAGTGCAAGAGGGAAAAGATTGGGGAGAAACAAAAAAAGAATTGATTAATTTTGTTATTAAAGAAGGGATTTTTAGGCCAGAATTGTTAAATAGATTTGATGCAGTTGTTTTGTTCAAACCTTTAACCAAAGAAAATTTAATGAAAATTGCACAATTAATGTTAAAAAAAGTTCAAAAAAAATTAAAAGAAAAAGAAATTTATTTTGAGATTACAGATAAATTAAAAGAAAAAATTGTTGAGCTATCTTACAAACCTGAGTTTGGAGCTAGAGAAATGCAAAGGGTGATTCAAGAAAAAGTAGGAAATCCATTGGCTAAAGCTATTTTGGAGGGAAGAGTAAAGAGGGGGGAGAAAGTGGGAATTGATCCTCAAACTTTTGAAATAATCCACTAATCTTTTTTGTGGATTTTCTGTGAAAAACTTTTTCTTTTTAGGTTCATTTTTGGAACCTTTTTTAAATTGACAAGAATAAGGAAAATGGGTTAGAGTGAAATTGAGTGGAAAATTGTGGAAAACTATGGGGAAAAGTGCCATTACCTGTGGAAAATGCCATTTTACGGTGAATATACATATTCAATAGACGAGAAAAAGAGATTAGCTATTCCAGCTAAATTCAGAAAAATTTTGGGAAAGAAAGCAGTAATTACAAAGGGATTAGACCAATGTTTGTTTTTGTTTTCTGAAAAAGAGTGGGGAAGATTAGCTAAAAAATTGAGCCAGCTTCCCCTTTCACAATCTGATGCAAGGGGATTTGCCAGATTGATGCTAGCTGGAGCAATGGAAGTAAAATTGGATAATTTGGGAAGAATTTTAATTCCAGATTATTTAAAAGAATACGCAAGCTTGAAAAAGAGAGTAGTGATTGTTGGAATTTTTAACCGAATTGAAATTTGGGACGAAGAAAAATGGAAAGAATATAAACAAAAAACAGAAAAAGAAGTAGGGGATATAGCAGAGAGATTGAGGGAGTTGGGAATATAATGGAAAAAATCCACATTCCAGTTCTTAAAAAAGAAGTTATTGAATATTTGGCCCCGAAAAGAAATGAAAATTTTGTAGATTGCACTTTTGGGGAAGGAGGACATGCAATAGAGATTTTAAAAAGAACAGAACCTCGAGGAAAAGTTTTGGCAATAGAGATAGATCCAGATTTGTACAAAAAAGGAAAAATTTTAGAGAAAAAATTCAAAGGAAGATTGATATTAAAGAGAGGGAATTTTTCCGAACTTAAAAAGATTGTCAAAAGATCAAAAATTGAAAAGATTTGTGGAATTTTGTTCGATCTTGGAATATCTTTGTGGCATATAGAAAAATCTCAAAGAGGATTTAGCTTCTCAAGAAACGAACCTCTGATCATGAGATACGATAAAGATTTAACCAAACTGACAGCGATGGATATTCTAAATAAATGGCCAAAAAAGAAAATAGAAAATATTTTAAGAGATTACGGACAAGAGAGATACGCAAAAAGAATAGCTGAAAAAATTGTCAGAGAGAGAAAAAAAGAGAGAATAGAAACTACTTTCCAGCTAGTAGAAATTGTCAAAAAAGCCGTTCCCAGATTCTATTTAAGAAAAAGATTGCATTTTGCCACAAAAACATTTTTAGCTTTAAGAGTTTTCATTAACGAAGAACTTGAAAACTTGAAAAAAGGTTTGTCTCAATCTCTAGAAATTCTAGAAAAGGGAGGAAGATTGGTTGTCATTTCTTT
>CAYSYN010000066.1:0-3580 GCA_964435445.1 uncultured Candidatus Saccharibacteria bacterium | reverse complement strand
TCTCACTAAATTTTTCCACTCCCAAAATTTTCTTTGCTCTAAAAATTCTCTTTCCAAATAATCTGCCCAATCTGCTACATCTTTGACATCTTGGGGCTTGAGTTCCATCTCAATTAAAAATTTTCTGAAAATTTCGTTTTTTTCAGAAAGGACAGGCAGTATATCTGAAACTTCAATTTTTTCTTTCTTTTTTTCTTTGGCTATTTTTAGAGCTTCTTTTAAAATATCTTCAATTTCTTCTTTTTTTTCTAAGTCTTCTTTTAGATTATTTTTTAATCTTTCTCTATCAATTAACAATCTTGAAAAGATAAAATTTGTTTTCCAATCTTTCAAATTGAGTAAAAAATAAAGCAAAATTGAGGAATTGATCACAAAGAGCTTTTTCTCTTTTGCAAATTTTTGAGCTTCAAAAATAGCTTTTGCTACTTGAAAACTCAAAAAATCTGCCAAAACTTTTCTTTTTATTTTGGGATTTTTCAAAAAATTTTCAAAAAAAAGATCTCTCAAAAAAGAGAAACCAAAGAGAGAAAGAGAGATTAAAAAAGCTCCAAAAAATTTTTTCTCAAAAAAAGAAAGAAAAAGAAAACAAAGAGAAAGAGTGGAAAATAATTTTTTCTCAATGTTTGTCCAACGGAAAAAGAGAGAGTTTTTTATCAAAACAGCTCTTTTAATTTTTGATTTTTCAAATTGTGAATAGAAGTTTTGCTCCATAAATGAATAAAAAAATTAAAACAGCTGGCAAAAAAATCCAAAATAAAAAAACAAAAATTCCTCCAAAGACAACAAGAATCTCAAAGGCAAAACCTGCCAAAATGAGAAAAAATCTTAAAATAGCTCCAATAATTCTTGAGATTAAATTGGAAGCAAAAACTTCAAGGTACTTTCCAAGATCAAATCCTCTTGGATATTGCCAAAAATATTTGTGCCAATGTGAAAAGAAAGTTTTAAATAAGAAAGGAAGAGAAAAATAACGAAGACCAAATTTTAGGAAATTAAAAGTAGCTTTAAAAATATTTTGAGGAACTTTAACAAAATACCAAAAGAGATAATCTAGAAAAATCATCTTTTTATTAGTTTTATTCCTAGGGTGGCAATCTGTCCTCCCCCAAAAATGAAAATGCCACAAAAAATGGAAAAGGAAATCAAATTTAAAAATTTGTATATTTCTTCAATAGGAATAGCTTCTTTGAAAGCTTCTGAAATTTTTTGTTGGAACTTTTCTTCGAGACTCAAAGGTTTTGGAGAAACTTTGGAAATTTTTTCAGTTTTTGGTTTGAAAATTTCAAAAATGGGTTTTTTTTCTTTGAAAACTTGCAAAGAAAAATATAAAGTCCAAATGATAATACCAATTCCAAAGATTAATAAACCCCAACCAAAGATTTTTTCTATTCTCATTACTTTATCTTAGCAAGTTTTTAAAATTTTTAAAACTAAATTAAAAGCTTGAGGCAGTGCCTCAAGCTCCTTTTCCCTTCCTTCAACCCACAAAATGTTTTGTGAGTTAGAGGAAAGAAAAAAGTAGGGAAAGGTACTTTAAGTTAATGGTATGCCTCCCTCATCGCTTCTCGTAACTCTTTTATTTTTTCGAAAAGTTCTTCCTTCGTATTTGCCTTGACTAGAAAGAGTCCTAGAGGGCCAGCGCTTACCTTCATTACGTATGCATACTCACTGAAATCTACTCCATTTGAATTCATTGTCTCGCCACTTCCTATTATAGCAAATTAAAAAATTTTGTCAAGAGGTTAATTGTGGATTTTTTTAAAAATAAAAAAGAGAGGGATTTAAAGAACGAACTTTTACCACCCTCGGTTTTTTTTCTTTTTTTTTTACTTTCACAACTTTAGACAAACTTTGGGGTACTCTATAATGAATGGCTACCACTCTTGGCGGTTTTTTCTTTCCCATTCTCCTTCACTGATTAAATTATAACAAAATTTTTATTGTTTGTCAATATTCTTTACTTCTCCAAGAATCTCCTTCGGGAAAATAACTTTTCCCTTAGGACTCTTCCCAGGATACTTCCAACAACTAATCATGATTAATTTTTCTTTTTCTTCTTGATACATGATCCAAATTTCAAAAGGTTTTTTTCTTCCTGCACTTTGCATAGCACAAATTGTATTTTCAACAACACCCTTTTCCTTTCTCTCAGGATTTTCCAAAATTCTCATGATTTTTCTTTTTGATATATTGTACTTTTTCATTTTTTCCCTAATATGCTTTGTCCAAAAAATTTCTTTTTCTTTAAATTTGATGATTTGGGGCATGAATTTTTAGCCAGCGAATTTTTTTGAATTGATCTTTGAAAAATTTAAATTTTTCGTAACCTTCTTTTTTTAAGATTTTTTTAATTTTTTCCTTTTGCAAAGGATCAATTTCCAAAAAGATAATGCCTTCCTTTTTTAAAAATCTTTTTGCTTCTTTTAAAAATTTTTTGATGTATTTTAAACCTCCTTTTCCCCCATACCAAGCTCTTTTTGACTCTGATTTTTTAACAGATTCTTGCACCAAAAACATTCTCTCTTTTGCCACGTATGGGGGATTAGCAAAAATAAAATTGTATTTTTTGTTTTTAATTTTTTCAAACATGTCAGAAAGATAAATTTTAAATCGCTTTTTTGAAATTTTGTTTAATTTTAAATTTTCTTTTATTTGCTCTATCGCTCTTTTGTCAATATCGACAAAATCTACGAAAGAATTTTGAATATTTTTTAAAACGGCAATCCCAATACAACCTGAACCTGCAAAAATATCTAAAAATTTTGGTTTTTTTATTTTTTGTCTCTCAATCTCTTTTTGACAAATTTTAATTGCTCTTTTTACCCAAAATTCAGTTTCTATTCTTGGCTTAAAAACTCCCCCTGAAACATTAATTTGGCAGGACAAAAATTTTAACTTGACAGAATTCATAATAAAATGTAAATTTTAATAGGTGATAATTTGATCAGCTTGACTGGAATAATAGATGTTATTGTCGGAATCATCCAAGCAATTAGAGCAAAGAGGAAGCGAATAAAAATAAATTGGGAAAATTTAAACGAAGATTTCGACTTCACTATTATAATTCCAGTTTACAATATTATAGACAAGTTGGACACCGTTAGAAAAGCGCTGAAGGAAATAGAAATGTTTAAAGATAGAATAGTGATAGTTGACGATGGCTCAGATGACAATACTGTAGAAATTATAAAAGAATGGGGCTTTAGAATAATTAGAAATGAAACTAATAGAAAGAAAATTGGAGCCATCCTTTCTGTTCTCTCGCAAATCAAAACTCAATGGATAGTTTTAATGGACAGTGATAGCTATCCGCAATCTTCTCAGCTCCTTCCAAAGTTAATTTCATTTCTCCGGCAACGCCAGATCGATGCCTGTGCGGTGAAAGTACTACCGATACCAAGAGATAAATGGTTTATTGAGTTTCAGAAAATGGAGTATAGTTTGGCAATGTTCTTGAAAAATTTTCTCCAAAGAAGGGTCGTCTGTATTTCAGGAGCCTTTGGAGTCTTCAGAAAAGACGTTCTAGAAAAAATAACTAAAGAACAGAGCTTAAAATGGGAAGGAGAAGATTTGGAAAGAA
>CAYSYN010000065.1:0-3688 GCA_964435445.1 uncultured Candidatus Saccharibacteria bacterium | reverse complement strand
TCAGAAAGAAAAGGTGGCAATAAAAAATTGTCGGGTTTCAAATTTTAAAGAGGGAATTTATTTTTGGCAAGGGGGAGGAAATTCTTTTGACAACAATATTGTTGAAGATAATGAAACTGGATTTTTGTTGTCTGAGTGTAATGGAAACACTTTAAGAAACAATCAATTCAATAACAATTTTTACAATTTTGGTGTTTATGGGTGCTGGAAGGGAGCTTACCAAGATATTGATACTTCAAATACAATAAATGGAAAGCCAATTTATTATTTAATTGGTGAAAAAGACAAAATAATAGATGAAAACTCGAATGCAGGCTATATTGCGCTTGTTAACTGTTCAAACATCACAATAAAGAATGTTTCTATTCTAAACAACATTCAAGGGATTGTTCTTATTAATTCTTCAGATTCTACTATTGAAAATTCTATTTTTTCTCAAAATAAGACATCGATCGATGTTTGTCGTTCTTCCAACAACAAAATAACAAAAAACAAAGTTGAAAAAAGCAAAATTGGAATTTATTTTTGGATTTCTCATCATAATATAGTTTTTGAAAACAGTTTTGTCCAAAATCAAAATGGAATTTCTCTTAGTGGCACTTGGAGCAGTTTTTCTTGCCACAACAAAATTTATCACAACAACTTTATCGATAATGAATATCCTGTGGGAGCTGACAGAAGCTCTGCTGATTCTTTTGATAATGGATATCCAGAAGGGGGTAATTATTGGTCAAATTACGATTCCCCAGAAGAAGGTTGCCTTGATGAAAATAAAGATGGGTTTTGCGACAACCCCTTTTGTTTTAAAGGAGGTTGCGATCACTTTCCCTTTGCGAGAAAATCTGGCTGGCTTCCCAAAATTTTAATCACAGAAATTCAAACAGGATCAAAAGAAAACAAAAATTTTGATTTTGTTGAAATTTACAATCCAAATCCATTTTCTGTTGACATTTCTGGCTGGAAATTGAGGAAAAAAAGTTCAACTGGAAAAGATTATTCAATTAGAGTTTTTCCAAAAGGAATGATTTTGGAGCCAAACTCTTATTTTTTATGGGCAAATAAAGAGTATGTAAATTCAGGAAAGATTTCAGCTGATATTGCGAGTACAGATTACTTAGCAAAAGACAATAGTTTAGCTCTCTTTGATAGCGAAGGAAATTTAATTGATGCTGTTTGTTGGGGAACTTCTACCAATCCCTTTGTAGAAGGCAATTGCTTTCCAGAAAACATTCCAGATGACAAATCTTTAGCTAGAAAACGGTCAAAAGATTTGCAAAATTATCAAGATACAGATAACAATTTTGAAGATTTTGAAATTCAAAATTTAACTCCAAAACAAAGAAACAATTCTTTACCAAAAGCTTATTTTAATTTTTCTCCTCAAAATCCTGTTTTTGGAGAAGAAATTTCATTTGAAGCTTTTGCCACAGACACAGATGGGGAAATTTCTTACTATTTGTGGAATTTTGGAGACGGCATAATCTCTAGTTCAACTTTAGCTACTACATCCCATTCTTTCTCACAAAGAGGCAATTTCACTGTCACTTTAACTGTCTTTGACGATCTGGGAGCTACCTCTTCAACCTCAACTCAAATTGAAATTTCACCTTGGAGCTTTGCCATTATCACAGATTTGCACATTGGCAGAGGATACGATGATTTTGGAACAGAAGGATTTGATGATAACGTTGAAAATAACGACTATTATTTAACAAAGAGATTAGAAAATGTCGTCAATTGGATAATTGAAAACAAAGACAAAATTCAATGCGAAAATGCCACTTGTTCTATTAAATTTTTAGTTGTCTTGGGCGACATTTCAGACTCAGCAGAAAAATCAGAGTTTCAAAAAGCCAAACAAATTCTAGACAAACTAAATAATTACGGAATCCCCTACGTTCCCGTTTTTGGAAATCACGATGTCTGTTCAAAAACTAATTTTCTTGACGCAGACTGTCAAAAAGGACAGCAATTTTTTGAAGAAATTTTCTTCAATGAAAATGCAACTAACACAAAAATTCTCATTGAAAAATTAAATTTTGAAAGAGACGAAAGCAATACAAATTTGAAGAATTTTCTTTTCAATTACGGAGAAATTTACTTTATTGGTTTAGATTTTGTGAAAAGAAAACAAACAGGAAGAGCAGAAATTCATTCAGCAACTGAAAATTGGTTAAAGAAAGTATTGGATGAAAAACTTACTGGAAAAGAAAGTGTAATCTTACTTTCACATCAACCATTAGCAGATCCACGGTCAAGAGAAATTTCTTCTGTAATTAAAATTCCATTTTATCCATTTGACAATTTTAGCGGGCAAGAACTCGCTCAATTACAATCTATTTTAGAAGAATATGAAAATAAAGAAGAAAGAATACAAATTTTAACTAATTTCGCTGGTCATATACATGGATACTATCCTCAGGAAATTTTAGGAGTAAACCTACCAAAAGACAGATTTTTTAATGCCAATTGGCAATATTCGTCTTCTCTTTCAATTCCTGTATTAACAACGGAAGCCCTAATGGTTGGATCTAATGAAAAAAACTCCAAAGGAATTGTTAGAATTGTGAAGGCGATAAGTAAAAGCAAGATTAATTTTAATAATTGGGAAATAAATGAAGGAGAAAACGTAGAATTTATTGGATTAAATCCTTATATGGCTTATGATTATAAACGTTTAACCAGAGACACATGTATGATTTTTAAGGGTCATGCTTTTACAAAGAAGGAAACTTATCTTTTATGGGAAATTGAAGGAAGAGAAATAGGTTCAGGGGAAAAAATAGAATATTGTTTTCCTGATGTTCCTAAAATTTATGAGATAGGACTGACTGCAATTTATTCTCAAAATCCTCAAGTAAAGGAGAGCATTTTTCAAAAGATCTTAGCCAAAACTGGCATTATTCCTAAAATTTTTAAAGGAGTGAGTGAGAAAATAGAATTAATTTCAACCAGTTTAAAGGAAAAATTAACTGAAATAGGTCGAACAATAAAAGATAAAGTATTAATTAAAGTTAAACATTCTTCACCAAAGCCTGTAGGATTAATCGAAGTGCATTTTGAACAGGCAACTGAAGATATAGATTTAAGTGGTTTGGTAGTAGATTTTGATGAAAATCAACATAAATCGATTTTATTTATGGAAGAATGGCCCTTTGAGGTAGAAAGGTCGAAAATTTTATTAATACAAAAAGAGTAAAATTATGAAAGATTCAAATAAAATCGCATTCTTTTCAGTTTTTCTTGGAGTTATAAGTATCATAATAAGTTTAAGTTTATTTTTTCCTCCTAAACTATTAAAAGAATTCATAACTTATACGGACTTTACTGCATGGACTTACTTTTTTCTTTCATTCTTTATTCCAATTTTGGGATTTCTTTTTGGATCACTTGGATTAAAAAGTCCATCAAGAAAAAAATCAATTCTAGGGATAATATTTTCTTTGATAGGATTACTCATTACCGCTCTTTATTTTTTCTTAATTATTCCCTGGATATCATGGTAAAGATTAATACAACTAGATTTTTTTCAATTTTGCATAAAAAAATGAAATGACGAAAATATTTAAAATTTTAATAATTTTAGAATTATTCTTTGGAATTTTTGTTTTAGCTCAAGAACCTTCAGAAGGACAAGTTTACGTTTGTCCCTTAGCTGAAAATATAGAAGAAATTAATCCCTGGTGTG
>CAYSYN010000064.1:0-3697 GCA_964435445.1 uncultured Candidatus Saccharibacteria bacterium | reverse complement strand
AAATTTATCCAAAGAGTGAAAAATTTGAGTTTGGCTAAATCTACTTTGGCTTTAGTTTCAGTTACATCAATTATTGCTGCCACTGTAAATATCTACGAACTTTTGTGTACTTTTGGTTTTCCAATGGTTTATACAAGAATTTTGACTTTGAGAGAACTATCTTCTTTGGAGTACTATCTTTATTTAGTTTTTTACAATTTAGTTTATGTTGTTCCTTTAGCTATTATTGTTTTGATTTTTGCCATTACTTTGGGAAGAAAAACTTTCAGCCAAATCTGGGTTAAAAGATTAAAACTTACTTCTGGTTTTATGATTTTGTTTTTAGGCTTGATTTTGATCCTAAAGCCCAAATTACTAGAAAGCGTTTTAACTGCTTTTTCGATTTTACTTTTTGCTATAATAATTTCTGCAATCTTTATTCTCATTCATTCTTTTTATCATCAAAAAAGAACTTAAAATGAAAATTACTATTATTTACGATAACACTGCTTTCAGAAAAGACCTTCAAGCTGATTGGGGCTTTTCTGCTTTGGTGGAAGTTGAAAATATGCCTAAAATTTTATTTGACACAGGAACAAGCGGAAAAATTTTGCTTTCAAATATGGAAAAATTAGAAATTGATCCCCTGTCGATTGAGGAAATTTTTATTTCTCATTTACATTTTGACCATATAGGGGGATTAAATGAATTTTTAAAAATCAACAAAAAAGTGAAAAAAATTTATTTGCCTTCTTCAATGGGTCTTGAAAATGAAGTTGTTTTAAAAGAACCTACGAAGATTTATGAAAATATTTTCTCTACTGGAGAATTAGAAGGAATAGAACAATCAATGGGAGTAATAACAAAAAAAGGTGTAGTTTTAATCGTTGGTTGTTCTCACCCTCATATGGGAACAATTTTAAATACGGCCAAAAAATTTGGCAAAATTTTCGCAATCATTGGCGGAATGCATGGATTTTCTGAATTTGAGTTATTTAAAGATATAAATTTAATTTGTCCTACCCATTGTACCCAACATAAAGCAGAACTTAAAAAAATCTATCCTGAAAAATACATTGAAGGAGGAGCTGGAAGAAAAATTAAATTATGAATAGTAAAATTTTTATTTTGATCTTGATTTTTCTTTTGATAGGGGGAGGAGTTTTTCTAATTGGGAAAAAGAAAATTTCTAAAACAGAAATTCCTTTTGGAAAAAAAGAAAAGGTTGAAAAGAAAGAGGAAATTTTAAAAGAAGGGAAAAAAGAAAAACCAGAAATTACTTTAATTTCTGTTTATGATAACTATCGAGTAAATCTAAAATTGAAAACAGCCTGGGGTTTTAGCTTAGTAATTGAAACCCCAAATGAAAAAATTTTATTTGATACTGGTGGCAATCCAGAAATTTTACTTTTTAATATGAAAAAATTAGGAATTGATCCAAAATCAATTGATAAAATTGTAATTTCTCATATTCATGGAGACCATGTTGGAGGGCTTGAAGGATTTTTAAAAGAAAACAATAAAGTTTTAGTTTTTATTCCTAATTCATTCCCAGATTCAATCAAAAAGATGATTAAAAATTCAGGAGCTGATTTTATAGATGTTTTTGGCCCAAAACAAATTGCAAATTCTATTTGGTCAACTGGCGAGCTTTATGGACCACCAAAAGAACAATCTTTAGTTATCCTTTCTAAAAAAGGATTAATCGTCATTACAGGTTGCGCTCATCCTGGAATTGTAAAAATTGTAAAGAAAGCCAAAGAGATGTTTTCAAATGAAAAAATCTATTTGATCCTGGGAGGATTTCACTTTCCTCCTCCTTCTGTTGTTAAAGAGTTTAAAGATTTGGGAGTTGAGAAAGTAGCTCCTTCCCATTGTTCAGGCGATGAAATCAGGGAATTATTTAAAAAAGAATACAAAGAAAATTTCATTGAAAACGGAGTAGGAAAAATAATTGAAATTAAATGAAAAAGATAAAATTAAAAGAACTTGAAAGAAGAGCAAAAAATTGCAAAAGATGTTCTCTTTTTAAAGAAAGAATAAAAAATAAATATTTTGTCGTTTTTGGGGAGGGAAATGTTGAAGCTAAAATAATGTTTGTTGGGGAAGCTCCGGGTTTAAAGGAAGCTAAAACGGGAAAACCGTTTTGTGGGCCAGCAGGGAAGATTTTAGACGAACTTTTTGAATCTGTCAGGATAAAAAGGGAAAATGTTTACATTACTTCTCTTTTAAAGTGCAGACCTCCAAAAAACAGAGATCCAAAAAAAGAAGAGATCGAAGCTTGTAAAATTTTTTTGGAAAAACAAATTGAAATTATCAAACCAAAAATCATTTGTCCTTTGGGCAGACATTCAATGAAATTTTTAATGGAAAAATTTAACTTAAAAGAAAAAATAGATTCTATTTCTAAAATTCACGGAAAAGTTTTTATGGCTAAAAACCTTTTTCAAAAAACCATTATCATCCCTTTTTATCATCCAGCTGTCGCTTTATATAACCCTAACATCAAAAAAGTTCTTCTTAGAGATTTTAAGATTTTAAAAAATGCAAAAAAATTTTTTACTTCCTCTTGACACTATACCCCATCAGGGTATATTATTTCTAAATGGCTAAGAAGCGAACGATTAAACAAAGATTAAACATTATTAGAGGCCAGATAGAAGGCTTGGCAAGACTTATAGAAAATGAAGAAGATTGCAAAAAAGTAATAACCCAATTTCATGCTATTTATTCTAGTTTAAAAAAGACAATGGAAATTTATTTTAAAGAAAATTTATCTTCTTGTTTCAAATCTCTAAATTCAAAAAACAAGAAAAAAGCTCATTTTTTAATTGAACAATTAATCAAGAAGAAATAAAACTATGCAAGAAGAAGAAAAACAAAAAATGGTAAAAAAAATAAAAGAAAGGACAAAGAAGATCCCTGTAGCTTCTAATTTTTCTGAAAAATATGGGAAAGTTTCTTTTTCCGATTTGGTTTTTGTCGCTGCCCAATTGGCAAAAAGCCCTGTAGATTATTACAAAGAAGAAATTTCAACAAAGACAATCGTTGGGAAATTTAGCAAAAAACCAATCGAAATTGAAACGCCAATTGTCTTTGCTGCCATGTCCTTTGGCGCTCTTTCCAAAGAAGCAAAAATTGCTTTAGCTAAAGCTTCAACGATGGCAAAAACAATTGCTAATACGGGTGAAGGAGGAATGTTACCTGAAGAAAGAAAAGAAGCTAAATATTTAATTTTGCAATATTCCACAGGGAGGTTTGGCATTACAGAAGAGATTTTAAAGCAAGCTGACGCTATCGAAATTAAAATTGGGCAAGGCGCAAAACCTGGTCAAGGGGGGTTGTTGCCAGCTGATAAGGTAACAGAAGAAATTGCCAAGGTTAGAAAAGTGCCTTTGGGAAAAGATATCCACTCTCCTGCTTATCATCCAGACATAAAGAGCATTGAAGATTTAAAGAAAAAAATAACTTGGTTGAGAGAAATAACAGGAGGAGTGCCTATCATTTTAAAAATTGCTGCCGGTAATGTTGAAGAAGATGTAAAATTGGCAGTAAAAGCTAATCCAGATGTCATTGCCATTGACGGAATGGAAGGAGCAACGGGAGCTGCTCCTGAAGTAATGTTAAATGAAGTTGGCGTTCCCGCATTAGCTGCTCTAGTTAAAACAAGAGAAACTTTAGATAAATTGGGAGCTAAACAAGAACTTTGGATTGGAGG
>CAYSYN010000063.1:0-3764 GCA_964435445.1 uncultured Candidatus Saccharibacteria bacterium | reverse complement strand
TATGAAAAAGTTTGGCAAGTAGAGAATATGGGAGAATTTGCAAAAAGAGGGGGAATTGTTGATGTTTTTCCTGTCAATTCAAAATTTGCTTTAAGAATTGAGTTTTTGGGAAACAAAATAGAAAGAATTTTGAGATTGGAAATTGAAGTTGAGAACGAAAAAAGAGAAAGGGAAATTTTAAAGAAAAAATTAAAATCACAAAGAATTTTTTCTGATTTGAGAAATTTAAAAGAGGGGGAATATTTAGTTCATTTAGATCATGGAATTGGTATTTTTAGAGGAAAAGAAAAGATAAATGAAAAAGAATACTACCTTTTAGAGTATGCAGAGGGTGATAAACTTTTTGTTCCTTCAGGTTTAGAAAGAAAATTAACAAGATACATTGGTTTTGTAGAACCTAAAATTTCAAGACTTTCTTCTCCTCTTTGGATGAAAACAAAAAGAAAAGTAAAAAAAGAAGCTGAAAAGTTTGCCAAAGAACTTTTAAAAATTTATGCCAAAAGAGAATTGGTAAAAAGAACTCCTTTTTTGCCAGAAGATGAAATAGATAGGACACTATCCCTTTCTTTTCCCTATGAATTAACTCCAGACCAAAAAAGAGCTCAAAAAGAAATAGAAAAAGATCTAGAAAGCGAAAAACCGATGGATAGATTGTTGTGTGGAGATGTTGGATTTGGAAAAACAGAGATTGCTTTGAGAGCAATGGTTAAAGTAGTCAAATCAGGATGTCAAGCAGTCATGCTTTGCCCGACAACAATTTTAGCAAACCAACATTATCAAAACTTCAAAAAGAGATTAAAAAATTTACCAATTAAAGTGGGACTTTTATCTAGATTTTTGTCAAAAAAAGAGCAAAAGAGAATAATTTCTCAAATTAAAGAAGGAAAAATAGATATTATCGTTGCTACTCATAGAATTTTGTCAAAAGACCTTGAAGATTGGATAAAAAAAGGAAAGGTGGGAATTTTAGTTATTGATGATGAACACAAATTTGGCGTAGCTCAAAAAGAAAAATTTAAAAAATTGAGAGCTCAAATAGATATCCTTTCCCTTTCTGCCACTCCCATTCCCAGAACTTTGTACATGGCTTTGTCCTCTCTAAAAGACATTTCTTTGATCAAAACTCCCCCACCAGAAAGATTGCCTGTAAAAACTTTTATTTTGCCTTTTTCAAAGAGAACAATAAAAAAAGCAATTGAAGAAGAAATTGAAAGAGGAGGTCAAGTTTATTATTTGCACAATAGAATAGAGACAATGGGAGCTACCAAAAAATTTTTAGAGAGTTTGAAATTTAAAAAGAAAATAAAATTTGGCATAGCTCACGGAAAACTCAAAGAAAAAGATTTAATGAAAGTAATGGAAGATTTTCAAAATAGAAAGTTTGATGTTTTGATTGCTACCACCATCATTGAAGCTGGGATAGATTTGCCAAACGTGAATACTTTAATTGTAGAAGATGCGACAAAATTGGGATTATCGCAAGCTTATCAAATAAGAGGGAGAATTGGCAGATCTAATATTCAAGCTAAAGCTTATTTTTTGTATCCAAAAAGATTGAAAGAAAAAGCTAAAATGAGATTGGAGGCATTAAAGGAAGCTGAAAAATTGGGTTCTTTTTATAAAATTGCTTTAAAAGATTTGGAAATGAGAGGAGCAGGAAATATTTTGGGAAAAGAACAATCAGGTGCCATAAATAAAGTGGGATTGAATTTGTATTGTCAAATGTTATCTGAAGCTATTGAAAAATTGAAAAAAAGAAAATAAACTGAGAAATGTTTAAAATTGAGAAAGTTTCTATCGAAGACAAAAATTATCCCCAAATTTTAAAGAAAATTAAAAATCCCCCAAAGGTTATTTATTTTTCAGGAAAAATATTGCCAAAAGAAAAATGTTTTGCCATTGTAGGAACGAGAAGGTGTTCTCCTTATGGAAAAGAAATTGCTTTTCAAATTGCAAAAGATTTAACAGAAGCTGGCTTAACAATTGTCTCTGGGATGGCACCTGGTATTGACACTTTTGCTCATAAAGGAGCTTTGGAAGCTAAAGGGAGAACGATTGCTGTTTTGGGAACAGGAATTGATGAAAAATCAATCTATCCCAAATCGAATTTAAAATTGACAAAAGAAATTTTAAAATCTGGAGGAGCTTTAATTTCTGAATATCCACCAGGAACTAAAGGAGCAAAATTCACTTTTCCCAAAAGAAACAGAATTATTTCAGGTTTATCTCTTGGAATTTTGGTTGTAGAAGCTAGATTAAAATCTGGAGCTTTAATTACGGCAAAATATGCCATAGAACAAAAAAGAAAAGTTTTTGCCATTCCAGGTTCAATTTTCTCTCAAACTTCAAAAGGTTGTCATTTTTTAATAAAAAGAGGAGCAAAATTGGTTGAAGAGGCAAAAGACATTTTGGAAGAATTGAAAATTAAACCAAAAATAGAAAAGAAAAAAGAAAATGAAGAAAATGTTATTTTGAAAGTTTTGAAAGGAGGGGCGCTTTCTCTAGAAGAAATAGTTCAAAAGACAAAACTTTCTCCTTCAAAGGTTATTTCTCTAATTTCTCTTTTGGAAATTGAAGGAAAAATAAAAAATTTGGGAAATAATGTCTATGCCCTTAGTTATCGTTGAAAGTCCAACAAAAGCTAGGACTTTAAAAAAGTTTTTAGGGCCAGAATACAAAATCTTGGCCTCTTTTGGTCATGTGAGAGATTTACCAGAAAGAAAATTTGGAGTTGATATTAAAAATGATTTTAAACCAACATACGTTGTCATTCCAAAAGCAAAAGAACGGGTAAAAGAATTGAAAAAAGAAGCCCAAAAAGCAAAATTAATTGTTTTAGCGACAGATCCTGATAGGGAAGGCGAAGCTATTGCTTATCACTTAATTCATCTTTTAAAGCTGGGGAAGAAAAAACCTTACTGGCGAATTGTCTTTCACGAAATTACAGAAGAAGCAATAAAAGAAGCTTTAAAAAACCCAAGAAAAATTGACCTGAATTTGGTAAGAGCTCAGCAAGCAAGGAGAATTTTAGATAGGATTGTAGGTTACAAACTTTCTCCTTTATTGTGGAGAAAAATTGCAAAAGGTTTGTCAGCAGGTAGAGTTCAATCTGTAGCTTTAAGATTGATTGTTGAAAGAGAAAGAGAAATTGAAAATTTTAAACCTAAAGAATACTGGACAATTGAAGCTATTTTTGAAAAAGAAAATGCAAAATTTAAAGCTACTTTAACAAAAAAGAATAAAAAACAATTGGATCAATTTGCTATCAAAAATGAAAAAGAAGCTAAAAAAATTATTGAAGATTTAAAAGGAGCTCAATTTAAGGTTTTAAAAATTGAGAAAAAAGAAAGAAAAAGAAAGCCTCCAGAACCCTTTACTACTTCTACGATGCAACAAACAGCTTGGCAAAAGTTCAAGTTTACAGCCAAAAGAACGATGGAATTAGCTCAACAACTCTATGAAATGGGATATATAACTTATCACAGAACAGATTCTCAAAATCTTTCCAAATTGGCTTTAGAAATGGCAAAAAATTATATTTTGAAAGAATTTGGTAAAGATTATTTTGAGCAAAGAGTTTACAAAACAAAATCGAAAGTAGCTCAAGAAGCTCACGAAGCTATAAGACCAACAGATATTGAAAGAACGCCCCAAGTTTTATCTGAAAGATTAAATTCGCAGCAGTCAAAGCTATATGATCTAATTTGGAGAAGATTTTTAGCTTCACAAATGAAAGAAGCCATATTTGATGTTACAAAAGTTGA
>CAYSYN010000062.1:0-3837 GCA_964435445.1 uncultured Candidatus Saccharibacteria bacterium | reverse complement strand
AGTAAACTCAAATAGACAGATATTTTAATAATTTGCAAAAAAATTTGATTTTCTTTCATTTTGGCGAAAAGGTAGGAATTAATTCTTTAAAGATTTGCTTAATTTTTTCTTTTTCCCCTTCTCTTGCTGCTTTTTCTAGAGCTAAAAGTCCCTCTTTTAGCTTTTTCTCGTCTACCTTTTTCATTTTAGCAATCAAAATTCTATCGTACTTTGTCAGTTCTGTTCCTTCTTCAGCTGTTAAAATTTCTTCAAAAAGTTTTTCCCCCGGTCTTTTTCCAATAAAAGTTATGGGAATATCTTTGTCAGGTTCAAAACCCGCCAATCTTATCATTTCTTTTGCTAAATCTAAAATTTTGATTGGCTTTCCCATCTCCAAGACAAAAACCTCCCCTCCTTTCCCAAAAGCAGCAGCTTCCATGACTAAAAGACAAGCTTCAAAATTCAACATAAAATATCTTCTCATTTCAGGATGGGTCACAGTTACTGGTCCTCCTTTTTTTATTTGTTCTTTAAAAATAGGAATGACGCTTCCCCTTGAATCTAAAACGTTTCCAAATCTAACAGAAATAAATTTTGTCTTTCCTTTTTTATTTAAAACTTGACAAATCATTTCCCCCAATCTCTTTGTAGCCCCCATGACAGAAGTTGGCTTTACCGCTTTATCTGTAGAAATGAAAACAAATTTTTCTGTACCAGATTTTAAAGCAGCTTCAGCTACTATTTTTGTTCCGAAAACATTGTTTTTTACTGCTTCGTCGGGGTGTTCTTCCATTAAGGGAACGTGCTTGTAAGCTGCTGCATGAAAGACCACTTGGGGTTTAAATTTTTTGAAAATCCTTTCCATTTTTGGTTTGTCTCTGATATCGCAAATCAAATCAATAAAATACAAGTTAGGAAATTTTGTTTTTAATTCTTGAGAAAGATTGAAAATTCCGGTTTCATCTTGATCTAAAATCAAAAGTAAGGAGGGTTTAAAGGAAGCTACTTGTTTTGATAGTTCAGATCCGATAGAACCTGCTGCTCCCGTAATTAAAATAACTTTATCTTTAATAAAATCTCGAATTAGTTTTTGATCTAAAGACAAAGGTTCTCTCAAAAGCAAATCTTCCACTTCCACTTCTTTTAATTTAACTAAGGGAATTTCCCCATCTATTAAATCGCCAAAAGAAGGCAAAATCTTAATATTTTTAATTTTTGCTTTCCTTCCAAATTTAACTGCTTTTCTAATTTGGGGAGACCTTTGGGGCAAAGCAATAATCATTTCATCAACGAGGTTTTCCCTTGTAATTTCTGGAATGTCTTCAATTTTTCCTAAAACCTTTAATCCGTGGATCATAATCCCTTGTTTTCCTGGGTTTTCATCAACAAACCCCACGGGGAAATATTTTTCAGAACTTTTTAAAGCTCTTAAAATTTGCTCTCCCAAATCTCCAGCTCCGACAATCAAAACTCTTATTTTTTCCTCTTCTTTTCCTTTGGGAAAAATTTGGAGATAAATTCTTTTGGCAAAACGCAACCCTCCACACAAAACAAAAATGAAAAAATAGGTAATAAAGAGAGTAGACCTTGGAAAACCAGAAAATAGAGAATGGTCTCTCAAAACAAAATAGGTGGCAGTCAATAACAAAAAGCTCAAGCTAGTAGCTTTAAAAAGAGAAATTAACTCTTCTGTGCTTACAAAAGCCCAAGTGAAAAAATAAAGGCCAAAATAATAAAAAAGGGGAAGAGTAAAAAGAAGGGAAAAAAATATTAAACCTTTAACGTTCAAAAAATATTTTTGAGGAAAAGGGCCTTCAAATCTCAAAAAGAAAGCTAAAAAAACAGAGAGGGAAATCAAAAAAATATCACCAAAAAAGAAAAACAAGAATTTTAAAATCCTTCTTTTTTCTGTAAAGAGTTTTTTTAGCATTTTTTGTAAAATTTCCTTACTTTCTCTATCACGTATTCTATTTGCCAATTTTCCAATTCAGGGTACATTGGCAAAGACAAAACTTCTTTTGAAATTTTCTCTGTCATTGGTAAATGGAATTTGTGCAAAATTTTTAAAGCTTTTTGTTTGTGATTGGGAATTCTCCATTTGACCATCGTTTCGATTCCTTCTTTTTGCAAATACTTTTCTAATTTGTCTCTCTTTTGAGCTCTAATAACATAATTTTGATAAACATCAAAATAAGGTCCTTTTTCTGTTGGAGGAGGTGGTAATTTTATGTATTCAATATCTTTTAAACCCTCATGATAAATTTTGGCAATTTCCCTTCTCCTCTTTATCCATTTTGGCAAGTGCTTTAATTTCACGTTTAAAATCGCAGCTTGAATGTTATCTAAAAGACTATTAAATCCAAAACAAAAGATCTTACCTTTGTCTCCTTTTTTTCTTAAATAAGAGGGTTTTTCCCCATGATCTCTCAAAAGATAGAGTTTTTCTGCTAATTTTTTATTTTTTGTCACGATCGCTCCCCCATCACCATAAGACCCCAAAATCTTTGCAGGATAAAAACTAAAACATCCTGTATCCCCCCAAGAACCAGCTCCCTTTCCCTTGAATTTTGCTCCAATAGCTTGAGCTGCATCTTCAATGACAAAAAGATTATATTTTTTAGCTATTTTCATTATCTTTTCCATATTGCACATTCTTCCGTCCAAATGCACAGGAATAATCGCTTTTGTTCTTTTGGTGATGGCAGGCTCTATTAAATCTGGGTTCATTTCCATATCCTCTCCTACATCAATTAAAACAGGAGTAGCTCCCACATGCCAGATAACATCGATTGTTGCAATGTAAGTGTGAGAAACAGTAATGACTTCATCTCCCTTGCCTACTCCCAAAGCAAATAGAGAAAGAAAAAGACCGCCTGTGCAGCTATCGCAAGAAATTCCATATTTTGCTCCTACAAATTTTGCCAAATTTTTCTCAAATTCTTGAGTATCTTTTCTAAAAATTAAATCTCCTCTTTCCAAACAACCTAGAAGGGCTTTGTTGATCTCTTTTTTAATTTTTTTATATTGTAAAGGATAATTAACAAAGGGAACTTTATATTTCATATTGAATTAATTTTACAAAAATTCGGCAAAATAAAAAAGGGGATTTATTGCCCCGCAAAGGAACTGTGGAGTTTTGTAGCCCATTTTTGGGGAAAAATTTTCCTCCCCCCAACAAACATCTTTATTAACTCTCCCCCTTTGAACAGGCCAACTGGCCTGTTAAGGAGGTTGCCTTTGTTGACCTCACAGTCAAAGAGGACTACCTCGGGGAGTTGTACACTGAATGCCCTAATAATAGTTATTGTCCCTATTTCTGTGTTGATAAACCAGGGAACCCTCAGAGTAATTTCTCTTCCTTTCCAGAAGATCACTATCCTTTCACCCTGAGATTTCCTTCGAAGAGGAGTCGGAGCTGGATAGACAATCTTGAAACCTGACATCCCTTGCTTCTTCAAATTTGTCCTCATTATATTTTCATAGTGAGGGAACAACATATAAGCAATTTTATTTTGAGGGTTCACTATCAATATCTCCTCACTGAATTCTCTTTCCCCAACCCTCTGAGGATCGAGGAGCTCCTCTAGGCTTTCTGGACATCCCCCAGGGAGAATCCATCCTACTGGGGGAATGTCTCGGTAGACTGCCAAGAGAGAATTGTTAATGTAGAGAGCGATATCTGAACAGCAAAACTCTATTGGATGAGTCTGAGTAGCAATTATTCGCGTCCCTTCTTTGCTTAATTGTTCCTCTAACCATGCTTGTTTGTGGTGAGAGTGATGGATATGTCGTTCATAAGCTGATTGAAGGTAAGTAGTACTCTCATCGAGAACTACCAACAGTGTTCTTTCCTCGATG
>CAYSYN010000061.1:0-3846 GCA_964435445.1 uncultured Candidatus Saccharibacteria bacterium | reverse complement strand
TGGAAGAAATTTCAAGCAAACTTTTTGAAGAATCTGCTTTAAGAATTCACATTCTTTCTTTAATCTCAAACGGATTTTGCAAAGCCCAATCTGAAATTTTTCATTTTTTAAAAGAGACATTTTTTGGCAAAAAGTACAAAGAAATTTTCTTTTTGAAAGAAAAAATTGAAGAAATTCTTTTTCAGCTTGAAAATTTTGGTTTCATTAAAACAAAAGAAATTAAAGAAGATGGAGAAATAATAGACAGGAAATTGATGGCAACTAGAGTGGGAAAGAGAATTTCTCAGCTTTATTTAGATCCTATTACTGCCAATTTATTCATTGAAAATTTAAGGAATGTTCAAAAAACAAACGAATTTTCAATTTTGTGTTTGATCTGCCAAGCTGAAGAGTTAAAGCCTTTTCCGAGTTTATCTTTAAAAGACGTTTTTTTAATAGAGAGAGAAATTGAAAAAAACAAAGAAAATTTTTTCTTTCCTTTCCCAGATGAATTTGATGAAAATTACGAAGAATTTTTAAGACAAGTAAAGTTAGCTTTAATTTTTTCATTTTGGATTGAAGAAAAATCAGAAGAAGAAATTAGAGAGAAATTGAAAATGACGCCAGGCGAACTTTATGCCAAAATTCAAATTTTAGACTGGTTGCTTTATTCCATTTTAGAAATTTCAAAAATCATTCCTTTTAATGAAGAGATGAAAAAAATTTTGAGAAAATTGAGAAAGAGGATTCAATATGGAGTAAAAGAGGAATTATTATCTTTGGTGAAATTGAAGGGAATTGGAAGGAAAAGGGCAAGAATTTTGTTTGAAGCTGGTTTCAAAAACATTCAAAAATTAAAAAAAGCCAAAGTAGAAGATTTGGCCAAAGTATTAAAAAGTAAAGTTTTAGCTCAAAAAATTAAAAGACAAATCTCTTAAGATTGACTTTCTTTCCTCTTTATTGCTTCTTCAATCATCTTTTCAGCTACTTCTTTTCCTTTAAATTCTTTTAACTTTACCCATTTTCCGGGTTCCAATCTCTTGTAAGTTTCAAAAAATTCCTTAATTTCTTTTTTTGTGTGTTCTGGCAAATCGTCAACATTTTGAATTTCTTTAAATCTTGGATCTATTTTTTCTACAGGGACAGCCAAAATCTTTGTATCAATGCCTTCTTCATCTTCCATTTCCAAAAGACCAATTGGTCTTGCTTTCACTAAACATCCTGGGAAAGTAGGATAAGTAGTCAATAAAACACAATCTAAAGGATCCCCATCTTCACCCAAAGTTCCTTTAATAAAGCCATATTCAAAAGGAAAGTGCATTGGTGAGTAAAGCGTTCTGTCCAATTTAATTGCTCCTTCTTTTTCATCAAATTCAAATTTTTGCGAAGATCCTTTTGGAATTTCCACAAAAACTAAAATTTCCATGTTATTTTAATTTTTTATTATTAAAAAAGAATTGTCAATCACGGAAAAACATTAAAAAGAAAAAAGAGAAAAAAAGAAAAGATTTTAAGATATTACTTTTAAGGTCCTGCTTCCTTTCATAACGATAATCTTACAAATGGGAAGTTGCCTTAATTCTAGAATGATTTTTCTATCATATTGAGGACTTAACATTCTTCCCTGATAAAAGAATCTATTTTCTTTTTCTTTCCAAGTTATTACTTTCAGCGTGCTGCCTGGAGGAGATTTGAAGTGAAAATATATTACTATCTCTCCTTCTCCCCATACTTCCCATGGTTCTACTATTTCATTTTTTATTTTTAATACGATTTTCTTCAACTTATTTAAGAATTCTTTCGCTTCATCTATCTGTTTTCTTTTCCTAATTAACTGTAACGCACTTTTAATTGCAACGAACTCATTATTTTGCATTTGCACCCCCTACATGAGTTATATCAAATTTTAAAAATCTCTCCAAGAAGCCTATACTTTCTACAAAAATTTTTTATAAAATCAAAACATGAAGATAATTTCCTGGAATGTCAATGGGCTAAAATCCATTTTGGAAAAAGGTTTTTTAGAATTTTTAGAAAAAGAAGATCCAGACATTGTCTGTCTTCAGGAAATTAGATTTCAAAGCTTTTTTGAAACAAAAATTAAAAATTATTTTGCCTTTTTTAGTTGTGCTAAAAGAAAAGGTCTTTGGGGAACAGCCATTCTTTCAAAAAAGAGACCAAAAAGGATAGAAAGAAATTTGGGTTTTAAAAAGTTTGACCAAGAGGGAAGGTTTTTGAGAGCAGATTTTCAAGATTTTGTTCTTTTAAACGTTTACTTGCCACACGGTGGGAGAGATAAAAGAAACTTGGGTTATAAACTCAAATCTTTCAAAGAATTGAGAAAATATTTGAGAAAATTGAAAGAAAAAAGAATAATTTTAGCAGGCGATTTCAATGTTGCTCATACAGAATTGGATTTAGCAAGACCAAAAGAGAACAAACGAAACACTATGTTTTTGCCCCAAGAAAGAAAACAAATTGACAAGATTTTAGAAATTGGTTTTTTAGATTCTTTTAGAAAATTTCACAAAGAAGAAAAAAATTTTACCTGGTGGCCATACAGTTTTGATGCTAGAAAAAGAAATTTAGGTTGGAGAATAGATTATATCTTTCTGAAAAAAGAATTAGAACCTTTTTTGAAAGAAGCTGGAATTTTAAAAGAAATTGAAGACTCAGATCACTGTCCAATTTTTGTTGAGATGAAAGATGATTTGTCAAATTTGTAAAAAAGAAAAAATAATTTCTAGCTTTTTGGGAGTTTGCAAAGATTGCATTTTAGAAAGATTTGAAAAAGCTAAAATTTTTATTGAAAAAGCACATTCAAAATCAAGAGAAGCATTTAATTTGCCCCCAAAAATCCCAAAAACAAAAGGGGGAATAAAATGCATAATTTGCGCAAACGAATGCCAAATGGGAGAAAGAGAAGCAGGTTTCTGTGGTTTGAGAAAAAATGAAAAAGGAAAATTGGTCTCTTTTGTTTCTCGAGAAAAAGCTTTGCTTGAGTGGTATTATGATTTGCTACCCACAAATTGCGTCGCTGCCCCTTTTTGCAATGCTAAAGAAGGAGATTACAATTTAGCTGTTTTTATGGGAGCTTGCAATTTCAATTGTTTATTTTGCCAAAATTGGCATTTCAAATTTTTGACAAAAAAAGCAAAACCAATCGTTAAAATAGAAAATCTTTTATCTGCCATTTCAGATAAAGTTCATTGCGTTTGCTTTTTTGGAGGAGATCCAGGCCCTCAATTACCTTTTATTATTGAATTTTCAAAAAGAGCTTTAAAAATAAAACCTGATTTGAGAATCTGTTTGGAAACGAATGGTATTGAAAATCCAAATTTGTTAAAAGAGTTTGCCAAAATTTCTTTTCAGTCAAACGGGATTATTAAATTTGATTTGAAGTTTTTTGAGGAAAAATTATCTTTGGCAATTTGTGGTGTATCTAACAAAAGAACTTTTGAAAATTTTAAAATGCTAGCTAGAATGGATTCGAAAAAATTGGTAGCTTCTACTCTTTTGGTTCCAGGTTATGTAGATGAAAAAGAAGTGGCAAAAATTGCCAAATTTTTAGCCTCTTTAGATAAAGAAATTTCCTATTCTCTTTTAGCTTTTTATCCTTGTTTTAAATTTTTAGATTTACCTGTAACCTCTAAAGAATTGGCCTTTTCTTGCCTTGAAGTTGCCAAAAGAGTAGGATTAAAAAATGTAAGGTTAGGAAATGTCCATTTGCTAAGATGACCAGACAAGAGGCTTTGAAAATCTTAAAAGAAAACATTAAAAATAAAAATTTGATTAAACATTCTCTGGCCGTAGAAGCTGGAATGAGGGCTTTAGCTAAATATTTTGGGGAGGATGAAGAAAAATGGG